>CAJBME010000200.1 GCA_903954065.1 uncultured bacterium | reverse complement strand
GGCCCCCTGCCAAAAAGACGTTCGGAGAGGCGTTCGGCGCCGCGACCGGGGTCAGCGACCCGCGGCTACAGTAGACCCGGATCCGAAACAACAGCGCAGGCGGCAAAGCCGCCGCTGTAGCCGGGTACGCCGGCCCCGGTTTCCACAACTGGCCCCCAGGCCACATCCCTCAAGACAATGGCTCCGAATCCGCTTCTCCGCATCCGGTCCCATACCAAAAAGACGTTCGGCGCCGCGACCGGGGTCAGCGACCCACGGCTACAAAAGAACCTCACCCCTCACCCCTTTTTTCACCACTCATACTTATAATCTGGATGCGGAGGCTTAGGGAGCGACGCGCACCCGGTAGAAGACGTGAGCGGCTCCATTGGGGAGCGCGTCGTCGGTGAAGGACGTGGTGGCGCCGGCACTGGGAACGACGGCGCCCACGTCCACCCATCCGGTCAGGGTGGTCGACCGCTGCACACGATAAGAAACGCCGACGCCCGAAGTCCACACCAGGGTGACCTTCTGCACTGCGGGTCCACCGGTAACGCTGGTGATGACAAAGGGGGTGGTGGGCGGTGGAGGAGCACTCAGGCTGCCGGCTCCACTGGTCATGACGCGTTGTAGGTCATCACTTGTCAAAGCTTTGCGGAAAAGTGCGACATCATCGATACGGCCGATCCAGAAGAAATTATTTCCATCATCCTGACCCGCGCCGATATGCAGGTCTCGTTGGGAATTAGCGGAGACGCCGATGAGCTGGCTGGCGACCTCCACGCCATCGAGAAACATTTTCCGAGTGGTGGTATCGGCGTCGTAGGTGAGAGCCACGTGAACCCAGGCATCAGCCGTGACCGGTCCTCCGTCCATCGGATTCCATGCCCCGGAAGTCCCATTATTGCCGGCCCAGTATTCCCACCGTCCGTTAAAAGTATTGTAAAGGATCGGCCCATTCACTTTGCCATCGGTTTCTTCCCGCGCGGTGAAGGGCGAATGGTAATTGCCGTCATTCACGGCCGTCGGGTACGCCCACAAGGTCACACTGAAACTCCCAGCGCCAGAAGGCGCCGTCAGCCCTGGATTCAAACGTGGATCATACATGACATCGATGCGGCCCGTGCCCTCGAAAAGCGCCGACTGACCGGTGGCCGCATTCGCCCCGTTCTCGCCAAACACCACCGGCTCAATGATCGTGCCGTCAAATCCATTCCCGCTGGCATCGCGCGCATCGATGTCGAGCGGCCACCACGCAATCAAAGGGTCCACAAAAGCGACGTCGGCTTTAAGCACCACCGTCTTCACCGGGTTCACGGCATCATTGCTGGAAATATCGAGCGGCGCGGCGAAAAAACCCACTTCGCCCATGGAGTCGAAGACGACCGTGATATTCCCCGTCCCCCCGGCGGCCACGGTGGTAGGAAATTGTGTCACTTTATAACGGGTGGCCCACGGACCGGTCACCGTCACTCCATCCAGCGACAGCGGGCGGGTGCCCCCGGCATTTTGGATGGTCAGAATGGCCGTGACCGGACCGCCGCCGAGCGGCAATTTTCCGAAATCGAGCGTCAGGGGCAGAACGGCTTGTGGGTCATGGATACTACCGCGCAGGACCACCGGCCGGACAGGGTCGGCTGGGTCATTGCTGGCAATATTCAAAGTCGCTTCAATGTCGCCCGCGGCCCCCATCGAGTCGAAGGCGATTTTGAGCACGCCAGTGGCGGCTGGGGCGAGGGTGGCCGGAGTACTGAGCACCGAGAACTGGGCCGCATTGACACCGGTGAAGGTGGCGCCGGTGACGGTCAGGTTTTTGGTGGTGCCGACATTGGTGAGAGTGATGTCGAACGACTGCACTCCGCCATTGAGCGGCAGCACCACCGGCGAAGTCACTCTCAGGCGCGGGTCGGGGGCGATCGGGCCGCTGCCCACGCCGTTGGTGAGGACGTTGACAATTTCCTCCGCAGTGAGCGCATTGTCCCAGAAGCCGACGTCATCAAGTTGGCCGGCCCAAGTAAAAGAATTTCCATCATCCGCCCCGCCACCGATGTGCATGTTGCGCAGAAGATTGGCCGAAATCCCGGTCGGGTCGTTCACGACTTCCACGCCATCGAGATACATTTTTCGAGTGAGGGTCTCGCTGTCGTAGACGATGGCCACATGAGTCCAGACATTGGCCTCAGCCGGCCCGCCGCTGACAGGATTCCACGCACCCGATGGTCCGTTGTTGCCGGCCCAGAAACTCCACTGCCCATTCGGTTCGATGTAAATGATCGGCCCGTTGACGGTCGCCCCGTTATCTTCCCGGGACGTGAATGGAGATCGATGCGAGCCACCCACGACCGTCGGGCGGGCCCACAGGGCCAAGGTGAAACTACCCGATCCATCCGGAGCTTGGGCCCCGGGGTTTAAGGCTTCCGACCACGGCACGTCAATGTGCCCGCGACCTGAAAAGGTGGCGGCGGTCCCAGTTTTGGCGCTGGCTCCGGGCGCCCCAAAGACGACTGAAGCTCCGACCACCGCGCCATCATGGCCGTTGCCCGTGACGTCGGCCGCATCCGCATCGAGCGGCCAGTGGCCGACCAAGGCCGCCGGTGACGGGCCCATCAAAAGGGCAGCCATCAAAGGAATGAGCAAGCGCGCGGTCTTCATAAGTCATGTCAGGGATAAGTCGAGGGGAGCACAGCGGGCCGGTCGGTCGGCCGGAGGCCGAGACCCGTCTACTGTTTCCCAGCAGAGTTTCTGCCAAATCCACGATCGAATGGCAATCCTATAAATGACCTAAGCGCGCATAGGCGCACGGCCGGGCGGGTTTACCGCGGCTTTTCTGCCTTAAAGGTGATGTGCCAGGCCGACGTGGGTGCCGCTGCTCCTGGGTGGGGGACGAGGATAAACGTATCGGTCAAGACCGGGTGAAATTCCGAGCCCGAGGTAATTTTCAGGCGGCTGGGGTCGAGTCGTTCGGGGAAAAACTGGACGATCGGCCGACCGCCGCGTTGGCTCCCATTGGTATTGATGGTTTTGAAGCTCTCGGCCCCGGCGAGCGGAGTGATGGTGAGTGTCCATTCATCCGGACCGGAAGCCGTCAGCGACTGCTTCCAGTTCAGCGGACCTGGAGCGAGGCGCGCTTCCCAGGCCGGATCCCCGTAAAAAGCAACCACGTCGCGGTCAAAAAGCAGGCCATGACCGTCTGCCGTCGACACCCCGGCCCCCGCCGCCGCCGCCGAAGGATGCACCGGCTTGGCGCATTCGCCCATGTCGCCAATGACTTCCTCGCGGGCCACCTCGGGAAACATCGTCTCCAGCCGGTGCACCAGCGCCGCCTGATTGGCAAAAAATGCCTCCGTCATCGTGTAGCGCCCAGGTTGTTCCACAAAATAATCAAGCACACCCCACCCCATGTACCCGTACCACGTCGGCTTGATGTAGCCCAGCATCTGGCGGACCCCCGCGCTCTTCATCCACGCCAAAGCCATGGCGTCCGGCCCGTCGATGTGACCCATCAAACAATTGCCAATCGGAAGATAGACTTTGGGATTGTGGCTTAACACCGGAAAAATCTGGCCCGCCGTGTCCTCGCCACGCATGGCTCCCGCCTTGGATTTAAAATAGCCATTGGGATAACGGAAACCAATCTGCCAGTCACGCTCCGTGGCATGACCCGAGGTCACAAACAAATCAGGCGCCCCCACATTGAGCGCACTGACCAGCGCCTGCGTCGTGTCGCCTGGCGCCACTTCCACCGCCGGCGCCTGCCCAGATTGTTTGCGTACCGAATGCCCCTGCTTCAGTTCATCATAACACACCCCCTCGTCCACCCGATCCAACGCCAGCTCCGTCCCAGAGGCCACTTTACGTATCGTCAACGGCTTGGATTCCATGGCGATGGCCAACGCATTCTCCGCATCAAACCCAGTGAGAATCCCCCAGAAAACATCCGTATACGGATCGTCATCCAACCGCCGGGTCAACCGGTGGACATCGCCCACCATCGCCGCCGTGGCTTCCGCCGGAGTCGCCACAAAACACACATGGCGCGGAATGGCCGCCCGCAACGGCGCTGTCGTCTCGACCACTGACGTCTGCCACCGGATGACGGTGGCTCCCGTATGTCTAGCCACCAGTGCGTCCGCTACCCGCTTCCACGCAGGGTCCGCCCACGTTTTTTCGGAAACAACAACCGCATACTCAGGGACGGCCAAAGCGGCAGCCGCCGTGGCCAGCAAAAGAACAACAGGTTTGATCGGCAATTTCATCAGCCACACCATATCCACCGACCAGACACGTGCAGCCGATTCCTCGCCCGCCACACCATCAAGCAAACAAATCAGTCCCGGCACCGATCGGCTCCACCCCATTCGGTTTCCGCCCATACCAACTCCATGACGGCACAAGCCGTACCAAGGTCGACGTCCCATGTGTTTGGCCATTTGATGACCGCCGCCGCCGCTTTCAAGAGGACCCATCCTCCGATTGAGGACCGCTTCGTCACAAATTTGGGCGGGTTCGTCACATTTTGATTGCGTCAAGTGATGTCAGCGCCATGCAGCCGCCCAAGCCCCGAGATCTGCCTGCTCCCTAGTTATGAATCACACTTTAATGCAATTTATTAAATGACATGAAAATACGAGCAATGCCTCACACTTATGAGCGCCAGCTTCTCGCCTGCCTCACACACCCTGTGCGTGCACAACCGAAAATTCTCGCTCTTAACACTAGGATCATGACCCGCCATGTTTTCGGGTGGCTCTTTCATATCGACCGTCATTTTGCCGCCCCTACTCGGTGCGCGCTCACGCCACGCTTCGATGATCGGCTGCCCGGAGGATGTCTAGCATGACTCGCAAAGTCGATTCGAATCATCTCCCCTCGACGTTCCTTCGTGGGCGGGAGGAGGCCTCTGCGCGCGCGCAGCGGGCGGTGCGCCTCGTGGTTGTCGAGGACAGCCCGTCGCAACTGAAGTTTCTGGAAAAAACCTTATCCCTCGAACCAGATCTTGTGCTGGCCGGCCTTTTTTCGAGCGCCGAGGCCGCGATTGAGTCTGTCTACTGGCCGGACGTTGATGTCTTGCTCACCGACTTAGAACTGCCTGGCATGGCCGGCATCCGGTTGATCGAGCGACTGTCTTTCCGTCATCCCACCGTCATTTCCCTGCCCTGCACGATTCACGACGACGAGGAAACCGTGTTGGCGGCCCTGATGGCCGGGGCCTCCGGCTATGTTATTAAAGACTCGGATCCAGCCCGCTTGGTGACCTGTATTCGGGAAGTGGCGCGAGGGCTGTCCCCCATCAGCCCCGGCATTGCCCGGCATTTGATAGCCGCATTGCGGCCGGAAACTCCCCGGCCAGCAGCCCAAGACTTGAGCCCCCGCCAGGAAAGTGTCTTGCGTTTAATTGCCAATGGCCGGTCGTACAAAGAGATTGCCGCCGAGCTGGGAATCAGCCGCAACACGGTGCAAGCTCATATTCAAGATATTTATGACAAATTGCATGCGATAAACCGGCAGGATGCCATGAGGCGCGCGCGGGTATTGGGATATCTGGATCCGCGTCCATGATATCGATAATGAATCGCCTGCTGCTCTTGAAGCGATCGTCGACGAGCTTAGCGGCCTTCGGTCTGCTTGGCTATCTGCACGGGAGGGTGGTGGCCGCGCCGGTCGATCTGGTCGCCGGGCAAAGTATGGCCACGATCCAACATTCGCCGCCACCATTCACCGACAAGGCGATTGTCGTGCGCAAGGCGCTACCCGATCCTCTGCCGGAGGCGCAGCCTGTATCAGCCGCCACCATCGCGCATGGCAGCCACCATCTTCAACGCGTCTCCTTCGCCGCCGTGGTGCTGGGCGCTAACCTCGGGCCGGAGCCGGGGACATTTGAGCTTTCCCTACAACTGGAAAACCGCTGGATCGCGGCCCGGGGCCGGGGGCTGCCCGCCGGGACCCGTCTACCCGCCACTGGCAGCCGGATTCAAGTACAAGGCGTGCTCGACCAGCGCGTCTGGCCCGACTCGGGTGATTCATCCTTCGGCATCCACCTCGCCGGGCCCAGTGATTGGCTGCTTTTGGCCGCGCCGCCACGAGACTACACCCGCCCGTGGCTCTGGAGTATCAGCCTCATCGCCGTCGCCGCCAGCCTGACGCTGGTCTGGGCGATTTCACTGCGCCTCACCGTCCGTAAACGAACAAAAGAGCTGGCCCAGACCAATCACGATCTCAGCCACGCCAATGTCGAGCTCATCCGGGTCACCTCCGCCAAAAGCCTCTTTCTCGCCACCATGAGTCATGAGGTGCGCACCCCCATGCATGCCGTGCTCGGATTCGTGCAGATCCTCCAACGCGAACCATTGTCCGGCGAACACCAGGAAATCCTCGAACGCATCGCCACCGCCGGTCGATCACTCCTCCGCATCCTCAACGACATCCTCGACTTCTCCAAAATCGAGGCCGGCCGGGTGGCGCTGGAAAATCAGGCGTTCCAGCTGCCCTCAGTGCTGAACCGGCTGGACACACTTTTTCAGGAAATGGCGCGGAATCGCGGCCTCGACTGGCACGTCAAACCAGCGCCGCCCCTGTCCGGTCACTTGGTCGGCGACCCAGGACGGCTCGCACAAATCTTGTCCAATTTCGCCTCCAACGCCCTCAAGTTCACCGAGCACGGTGGCGTCACCGTCGAGACGAGCCTGATCACCGACACCCCGAGCGAGGCCCTCGTGCGCTTTGCCGTCCAAGACACCAGCCCGGGAATCGCTCCCGAAATCGCAGCCACTTTGTTTCAGCCGTTCACACAGGCCGACCCCTCCATTCGCCGTCGTCACGGCGGCACCGGCCTCGGACTCGCTATCTGCAAGTCCCTCACCACAGCCATGGGCGGCACCCTCGGCGTGAAAAGCACCCCCGGTCAGGCAGCACCTTCTGGGTAGAACTCCCATTCCCGCGAACCTCCGAGGCCGAAACAGCCGACCGCCCGGCAGAGACGGCAGATCCTGAGAATCAAGCAAGTCCGGCAGGCCCCATGTACTCGGCGCACTCGGCGCACTCGGCGCACTCGGTGCACTCGGTGCATGATGAAATGCATCCAGTCGCGGAAGAAGAACCCGCCGGAGAAGCTCCTCGACTGTGGGGATGCTCGGTGTTGGTCGTCGACGACCAACCTATCAATTTGGAACTGGCTGGCTGGGTGCTGCGGCAGCAGGGCGCCATCCCCACGCTCATGAGTGACGCCCGAGAGGCGCTGGAGCGGCTGAGTGAGGAACCGGACCGGTTTGACGCGGTGTTGATGGACGGACAAATGCCCGTCCTCTCCGGATGGGAAGCCATCCGGATCATCCGGAGCCACCCCCGTCTGCAACAACTGCCCGTCATCGCGTTTACGGCGGCCGTGCTTCCCTCGGAGCAGAAAGCAGCACGGGAGGCGGGGGCGAATGATTTTGTGCCGAAGCCGGTCGATGTGGAACGCCTCGTGGCCGTGCTCCAACGTTGGATCCGGCCCAGCGCCGCGGCGGCCGCGTCTGGTGCCACGTCTGGTGGCGCCGCCGCCACCCCGGCTCAGCTCGCGGCTGGCGACACCCATCCTTTCCCCCGCGTGGCCGGGCTGGACACCGAACACGCCGCCCAGCAACTCCGGCACGACGCTGATTTGTTCCGCTCGCTGTTGGCCGAATTCCGCCATGAATTTGCTCCGCTCACAGCCCAGCTGCACGACGACGTGCAACACGGCCACTACGACAAGGCCAGTTCCCGGCTCCACGCCCTGCTCGGGATCGCCGGGTCACTCGGAGCCGTCGAGCTGGCCCAGACCGCCCGCGACCTGCAAACGGCCCTCCACACCAAAGAGGACACCCACATCACAGTGCCAATGGCCCGCTTCACCGCCACCCTCAACACCCTGCTGTCCGCCCTCAGCGAATCGTAAGACACCCACTTTTGGTGCCAGCCGGGCGAAACAATAAGTGGGTGTCTGCGATTGGGTCGGTGTCCGGTCCACTGCCAAAAAGACGTTCGGAGAGGCGTTCGGCGCCGCCACTGTAGCCGGGTCCGCTGGCCTCGGTTTCCACAACTGGCCCTCAGGCCACATCCCTCAAGACACGGCTCCGAATCCGCTTCTCCGCATCCGGTCACCTGCCAAAAAAACGTTCGGTGAGGCGTTCGGCGCCGCGACCGGGGTCAGCGACCACGCTGTACTACAGAAATGCCTTTGGATGCACGTGGACCTGACCTCCATCGATGAATTGACCAACGCATTGAGCCGGAGCGGGAGCGACGGGTTGAACTGCGTGGAGGGATTCAGCTTTGGGGCGGCGATGGAGCTTGCGGTATGGGTGGAGGATCAGAAGTACACGTCTTCCTTCGTTGGGGAGTGGTCGAAGCGGAGCCGACCTTTGAACGAGGCTATGCGCCTTCTGCGGGGAGGGCAAAGTTGGGAACCTCAGAAAGTCCATGAACTGGCGTGGGATGGAATGCGCCCGATTCGTTCCCGCCAGTGCATCAGTCAGCAACATATTGGATGGAACCGCTTCCTTGAACGATTTGCGGCTGCCCTCAAAGCAGCGGGGTTTGTAAATGGCTGGAATCAGGCGATGGCGGGCGTCTTGGGTGAAATGGCAGACAACGTTGTGCAACACAGCACGCTCGGATCAGGGAAGGCCCTGAACGGCATCGTCGGCTACAGTGTGAGCACCCGTCGGATGGCCTTCACTGTCGCTGACAGCGGGATTGGTGCGGTGCAGTCGCTCAAAGACAATCCTCTTTATGCCCAGATAACCAACGGACGGGAAGCTTTGGAGCTGATCGCCCGGAAGAAGGCTTCGCGCCGGGCAGGACAAGCCCAAGGCAACGGGTTCAAGGACCTGTTTATCAAACTGGCGGCGATGAACGGACGGGTTCGACTGCGCAGCGCTGATGGCCTGTTCTCCATGACGGGAAACCTGGGCGGTTGTGTCCCAGTGATGAAGTGCTTGCACGCGGTTGAGGGGTTCCACGTCTCGGTAGAATGCGAAATCTAAAACTTTCACTCACTCACGCGCATGAGTGAGTGAATGTTGTTCCGTGACCATCACTTACCAGTTTCTTCAAGGCGGGCCAGCAACACGTTGGGGCGCGTCCACTGGACAGGCCGATCTCGGCAGCCTGGCCACCCGCGTGGAATCGGCAGGCGGCCCTGTGGTTGTGCTGGACTTTGAAGGGATTGAGGCCGCCAACGGGTCATACCTTCGCGCCACGGCTCTCTGGATGCTGCGCTGTGCGATTGATGTGGCGCGTCGGGGTAATGACGTGAGTTTTTTTCGAGATAAAAGGTGGGGATATGTGGGAGGTGGTCGTGAAGGGATCGGTGATATTCGATTTAAGAGCGGGGT
>CAJBME010000199.1 GCA_903954065.1 uncultured bacterium | reverse complement strand
CGTTCGGTGCCGCGACCGGGGTCAGCGACCCCAGCTACAGAAGATCCGAATCTGAAACCACCATCCAAGCGGCAAAGCCGCCGCTGTAGCCGGGGACGTCGGCCCCGGTTTCCACATTTGGCCCCCAGGCCACATCCCTCAAGACACCGCTCCAAAACCGCTTCTTCGCATCCGGTCCCATGCCAAAAAGACGTTCGGCGAGACGTTCGGTGCCGCGACCGGGGTCAGCGACCCACGGCTACACAAGATCCGAATAGACGATCAAGGGGCGGCCAGCCTGACCGCCACCAATTTTTTCCCATCGCGGGCATAGAGCAGGCCGTTGCTCAGGGCTGGAAAGGCGCGGGTGGTCGCGGCCAAAATGTTTCCGCGGTCAGATGGTTTAAACCCGTCTGGGGTCGCCGGGGCCACGATCAATTCACCTTTTTCTGTCAAAACCACCAGCGTCTCCGCGGCCAGCAGCACGGAGCCGGCGGGCAGACGCTGCGACCAACGCACCACGCCATCGGCGACCCTCACGCACCGCAGCTCCTGCCCTTGTTCCTGCCGTCCATGAAACCCGTAAAGGTGACCCTCAAACAAAACCGGTGTCCCGTAATGACTATCGAGAACATCGTTGTGGGCCCAAAGAGTTTTGAGCGTATAACCGGGTCCGACTTCCCAGACTTTGGCGCCGAGAGCGTAACACCCAGAGAGAAAGAATCGGGATGGTCCGACCATGACCGGGGTGCAGGCCGAGACGGAAGCGGCGATATCCGGCTCGAAAACCTCACTGACGAGCGTGGCGCCAGTGGCGGGATTCAGCAGTTCGACGCCTTTGCGGGTGAAGAACACGGCGGCGGGACCGGCCGCCAGCGAGGCCGTGATCGGCGATGAATAGCTGGCTTCATCCTGACTACCAGCCCATGCCACCTCCCCGTCGGCCACCCGGAACGCCACCACACCGGCCGGCTTCCCCTGCCAGCGGCCACCGGCATTGACCAAAACCAATTCCCCTACCACCAGCGGCGCACAGGCCCGGCCGAACCACCCTGACGGCGCCTCCAGCTCGACCGCTAGATCCCGGGTCCACTGGAGCGCACCCGTAGCCGCCTCAACACACGTCAGCCGGCCATCCGCTCCATAAGCAAAAACCATCCCGGCGCTGAACGTAGGGGTCGATCGAGGACCGTTATCAAATCCAAATTGGTCGCGATACTCGGTCCGCTGCGCCTGACGCCACAATTTCCGCCCGCCCTCCGCGCTAAATGCCTCGATTACCGACTGATCACCCACGCGGTGACACAGAATCACCCTCCCGTCGGCCACCGCCGGACCCGCCAGCCCCTCCCCCACCGGCACCGACCACACAATCTCCGGACCCGTCGAAGGAAAGACCGCGGCAATTTTTTCCGGCGACCGCCCGTCGCGCTGGGCACCGAGGAATTGCGGCCAATCCGCCCCGTACGCGGAAACCGTCAGCAGGCAGGCGAGAGCGCTCGAGAAAACATGCATGACTCCAATGTCGCGGAGATCCGTAGCCATGCAAGACACAGACACCCGCGGACCGGCCACCATCCACCCTAGGACGATGTCCGCATGGGCATGATGACGTAGAGAAACGGCTCGTTGGTCTTGATGACCCCGGGGCTCAATTCATCAATCAAGTCAAGATGCACCTCGTCGTTGGACAAGTTGCGCAGAGGCGCCATGAAATAATCAGGATTAAAGGCGATGGCCATT
>CAJBME010000198.1 GCA_903954065.1 uncultured bacterium | reverse complement strand
GGGCTCGGAGTGACTCTCGGGCTCGGAGTGACTCTCGGGCTCGGAGTGACTCTCGGGCTCGGAGTGACTCTCGGGCTCGGAGTGACTCGCGGGCTCGGAGTGACTCTCGGGCTCGGAGTGACTCTCGGGCTCGGGGTGACTCTCGGGCTCGGGGTGGCTCTCGGGCGCGCGGGGGCTTGCGGTCCGGAGGTGCGGGGGCTGATCGGACATGGGGGTCAAGCGGTGGGGCGTGGCTTAATCACCGGGTTTCACCCAGCCATCTTGCATAACGTCCTCGATTATGACCTGGCTGCGACCCCGGCCCGCGTCATCGAATTTCAGCTTTAAAATGGCCTTGATCTTGTCCTCACCTTGCTGGCGTTGGCGACGGATCATGCGGTTGATTTTCGAGCCGACCTCTGAGTTGATATCGCAGTATCCCCAACAATGAGCCCAATTCTCGGGGTCTGTGAGTTTGTAGCAGAACCATTGTTGTGGATTTTCGTAGCCGAAGTTGAAGTAGCTATCGATTTCCACGGAGACGCGAAACTCTTGAGATCCCTCAGGTTCTTTGCTGAGGAATTCAGGCCACCGCATTTCAGACCAGAAGACAAAGCTTTCCCAATCGATCAGGAAGCTGCCATCGGCACGTTTTTCCACGGCGATGGCGCGCTGGGTGAAGTCATCCAGGTCCATGGAGAGGAGCAGGAAAGTGATGCCATCGATGGTTTGTTCGGAGGAAATGTCGTGGAGTTCGAGGAGTTTCTGGGCTTTGAGCGGGTTGGTGGGGTTGTACCATTTTTCCATCCGCGGTCGGGTGATTTCGGGGTGGCGCACGAGGGCGGCGCGTTCCTCGATGGTACTGGCAGCGAGGAATTGGGTCACGAAGGCGCCGGCGAGGCGGCTTTCGGCGGCTGCGTCGTCGTTGGACCCGGCGGGGGTGGGGCTGGGGCGGATGGAGTCGAGTGACTCGAACCCGCGTTTAAAGACACTTTGCCAGACCACGACGCCCACGAGGGGGATGGCAATGGAGGCGCCCCAGAGGAGGAGGCGACGTCGACCGCGTTGGGCGGTTTCCGGATCTTCTTTATCTTGCCCCCATTCGGCTGTGACTTCGGGATCGAATTCGACGGTCTCTTGCCGTTTCATTTCCGGCATCCGGGCTCCACCTAGCCGGTGATTGGCGGGTTTGAGGGAGTCTGGGGAGGCCGGGGTGTTTTGATCAAACAGATTAAAATCGTTTTCTGTTGATGACGATGGCGTTGATTCTGGTTTTTCTGAATGAGGTGGAGTGAGTTTCAGGCGTGCTCTTTCTTCCGCGGTGCGTCGTTCGGGCAGTTCTGCGCGCACGCCGGGCTGGGCTGGAGTGGCCGGTTGTTCTGACTGGTAGACGGCTGGGGTGAGGGTGGGCAGTTGGCGTTCCCTTTGGCGTTGGCTGGGAAGGTTCGCTTTGGGGCGATTGGCGAGCAATTCTGGGGGCGGCGGGGCCAGTGGGGCATCCGTGCCGGGAGGCGAGGTGGGGTCTGGTGGCTGGTCTGAGAACGACCGTGGTTTTTCTCCTTCGGGCCGTCGACTCGGAACCGCTCGTTTTTCGGCGGTGGCGGGTTGGCTTGGAGCGGGGCTGGACGGAGCGGGGCTCGGAGCGGGCGCGGATGGAGCGGGCGCGGACGGAGCGGGCGCGGACGGAGCGGGATCAAATGGATCAAACGGGGCGGGAGTGGACGAAGCAGGGCTGGACGGAGACTTGGGCATGGGGACGAGGGCGTCGCAGGCGGGGCACACGATTTCCTGCCCTACGGTGGAGATGTCGAGCACGAGGGATTCCCCGCAGTGCGGGCAGGGTATTTCACTATCGACCATAAAGCAGGGGGCGTGGCGGAGATGTTACTTTTGCGATGGGCGGGGTGAGTGATGACTGAACGCCTTGATTGAGGGGGAATGAAAGTGAAATTATTGCCCCTTAGTTTCGCTGGCGGGCTCGGCGGGGGGAGCAGTGGTGAGGTGGCGACTGACGGTGACTGGGTCGCTAGTGGGGAGGTGGCAAAATTTTCCACTGCAGACGTAGGCGGTGGCCCGGCCTTCTTTGGGGGTGAGGGAGCGGGCGAATTCCTCGGCGGGGGCGAGGGTACCGAGGACGACCTTATTGGGGGCATGCACGCTCCAGGCGGCTCGGCGCAAGAGTAGAGAGTCAGGGGCGGTCGCTTCGCCGGCGATCACGATGCGGAACGGTTCACTGGCGGCATTGGCGGCATATTGGGCCATCAAGGGCAGGGCACCCGGGCTTTCAGCCAGCTTAGGGGCGAAAAACTTGAGGCTTTTTTCAGCTAATTCCTTCCATCGGGCTTGATCGGTGATGGCTGAGAGCTGCAGCAAGGCGCCGATGATGACGGAATTGCCCGAAGGTTCGGCGTCATCGTAGTCTTCCTTGAGGCGAAGCAGGACGGTGGCGTCTCCTGTGCCATTTTGGAAGAATCCTCCGTTTTCCGTGTCGTAGAACCTTTTGACGGCGGCTTCCGCCAGCTCGATGGACCATGACAGCCATTGAGGGTCGAGGGTGGCTTGGTAGAGGTCGAGGACTCCTTGGAGGACGTAGGCGTATGAATTGAAGACTTGGGCGGAGTCCTTGCCTCCATCCCTCCATCGATGGGTGAGTGTTTGGGTGGATGAATCCCACATGACAGAGCGTAAGAACGACGCGTTTTTCGTTGCTGCTGAGAGGAGGGCGTCATCTTGCAAAACCATGGATCCTCGGGCTAGGGCTGACAACATGAGGCCATTCCAGCTAGCGAGGATCTTATCATCGCGGTGAGGGCGGATCCGTTTTTGTTGGACCTCGGCCAATTTTGTTTTGATCTGGCGGAGCGATTCGGATTCGGCGGGGGTCAGTGGTTTCCGCCAGTTGGCGATGCTGAGGACATTTTGATTTTTGAGAGGGGTCGGGTGGCTGTGGTCTTCGAAGTTTCCGGATTCGGTGAGGCCGAAGTAGGAGACGGCGAAGCTGGCTTCTTCGGCGGTCAAGACGGTCTCCATTTCCGCTTTAGTCCATGTGTAAAATTTACCCTCATGTCCTTCGCTTTGAGCGTCTTCAGCCGAGTAAAACGCACCGTCTGGGCTAGTCATGTCACGGAGTACGTAGGTAAAGATACCACGGGCGATTTCTTTCATGCGTGGGCGGTCTTCGGCTGGGGCGGCCAGACTGGCGTCGAGGTAGAGGGACGCGAGCTGGGCGTTATCGTAGAGCATTTTCTCGAAGTGGGGCACGAGCCAGCGGTCATCGACGGCGTAGCGGGCGAAGCCACCGCCGAGTTGATCATGGAGGCCACCGGCGGCCATGGCGTGGAGAGTGTGGACGGCGGCCGCCAGCAGAGATGAATCTTGGGTATCGGCGCCGTGGCGGAGGACGGCGGCGACCACGGCGGGCTGGGGAAATTTGGGGGCATGAGCGAAGCCGCCGTGGGTGGCGTCGTAGTGAGTCATGTATTCACTGACGGCGGCCTTGAGTGGGGCGGGGCCGGGCAGGCTGGCATCGGCGGCGAGTTTGGTGGTAGTGAGGACGCGGGCCAGTTCGCTGGTGAGGAGGTCGGCATTGCCGCGGATTTCACTTTCTTTGTCGGTCCAGGCGCCGTGGATTCTTTCGAGGACATCGAGGAAACCGGCTTGGCCGTCCTTGGGGGCGGGCGGGAAGTAGGTGCCGCCGAAGAACGGTTTTCGTTCTGGGGTCATGAACACGTTGAGCGGCCAGCCGCCACCCAGCCCCATGGCTTGCAACGCGCTCATATAGATCCGATCCAGATCCGGTCTTTCTTCGCGGTCGAGTTTGATAGCGATGAAATTTTTGTTGAGGAAGGCGGCGATTTCATCATTCATGAACGATTCGCGTTCCATGACGTGGCACCAATGGCAGGTGGCGTAGCCGATGCTGAGGAGAATCGGTTTATTTTCTTGTTTCGCTCGATCGAATGCTTCCTGACCCCATGGGTACCAATCGACTGGGTTATGCGCGTGTTGCAGCAGGTACGGGGATTTTTCTTGAGCGAGCCGGTTGGCGGGGCGGGCTGGGGAATCGGCGGCGAAGGCGCCACAGACCGTCATGAGCAGCAATGAGGCGGCCAGAGGACGCCGGCAAGGGGTGAAAATCATGCGGGTCACCATCCTCGAAACCTGTCACACCACAACAAAATCGTGAAGGCGGCCGGGCGGCCGCGAGCTGGCTGGATTTCAAGCTGTGGCGGGATTGGGCCTTGCTACTGTCATCCCTTCGCTTTACTGCCGGAGAGTTATTTGTGTCATTTGTGAAACGCATCGAAGCCATCGTCAAACCGTTCAAACTGGAAGAAATCCGCCAAGCCTTGCTGGAGGCTGGGGTTCAGGGACTCACGGTATTTGATGCTGAAGGAATCGGGCGGCAGAAAGGCCATACGGAGATTTATCGGGGCAGTGAATATGCGGCGGACATGCTGCCGAAGATCAAACTCGAGATTTTGGTAGACGACAGCCAGTTGGAGGCGGTGTTGACGGTGTTGACCGACACGGCGCGCACGGGCAAGCTTGGGGACGGAAAAATCTTCGTCACCGCCATCGAGGGCCTGCATCGAATTCGCACAGGGGAGACCGGGTCGGCGGCGCTGGAGTAAAGTGGGGTGTTGTGGCGGGTGGCGGGCGTTGTGGTGGTTTCGTATTCGGGTCTTCTGTAGCCGTGGGTCGCTGAACCCGGAGCCGCCCGGTCGGTGAAGGAAAACGGATTCGACCGTGTCGGCGCGCGTTTCTCCGAACGTTTTTTTAGAAAAGGCCGTGGCCGGGGACGAATCAATGCATTCGTATCCGTGTCTTGAGGGATGTGGCCCGAAGGCCAAGTGTGCAAGCCGGGGCCAGCGACCCCAGCTACAGTGGCGGCTTTGCCGCCTGCGCAGTTGTGTTGGATCTGGATTTTTTGTAGCCGTGGGTCGCTGACCCCGGTTGCGGCGCCGAACGTCTTTTTGGCAGGTGACCGGCTGTGTAAAAGCGGATTCGCAGCCATTGTCTTGAGGGATGTGGCGGTGAATCTTTCCTACAAATCGCTTAGTCAATTGATAATTATAAACTTGCAGATTTTGTGTTAATCCGTCCTTCCTTCTTTTAGGTTCATCCGTTAGACTGCAGGGTTGAAGACGGGAAAATCCTCTAGATTCCAGGCGGGCTGGTGGGTTGATTGGGCGACGGCGGCCAGTTCTGCGATTTCGGAGGCGGTGAAGAGCAAGCCGCCGGCGTGGGCGGACAGGCGTGCGGCCTCGGCTTCGGGCTGACCTGGGAGCAGGCATTTTTCATTTCCGTGGCCGAGGATGTCTTGGATGACGGCATGGACATTGGCGGACTGGGACCGGCCCATGGCGAAGGCGCCGGCGTTGAGAGCCTCTGGGTGGATGACTTGGAAGTAAAAGGTGCAGGTACGTTTTTCGCCGGCGGGGACGGGGCGGCTGCGGAGGGTAGGCAGGCTTCCGCCGATGAGGGCGGCGACGAGTTCATTGATGAGGGAGAGGCCGTAGCCTTTATGGGCGCCGAAGGGGAGCAGGGCGGTGGCGGCGTGCGGGTCGGTGGTGGGCTGGCCCTGCGCGTCGACGGCGGCGTCGATCGGGAGTTGTTTCCCTTCGCGTTTGCATTGTTGGACGCGTCCCATGGCGACGGTGCTGGTGGCCCAATCGACGACGAGGGGGAACCCGAGTGCTTCGGTGGTGGGAAACCCCCAGGAGTGAGGGTTGGTGCCGAGGGTGGGGAAGGATCCTTGGAACGGGACGACTTCGGCGAGGGCGGCGGTGCAATTGGTATAGGCGATGTAGCCGCGTTTGGCAGCTTCCATGACATATCCGCCGCCCCACAGGTAATGGAAAGCATGGTCCACGCTGATTTGGGCGATGCCGAAGGTGTCGGCCAGCCGCATGGCTTCCTCCATGGCGGCGAAGGCGGTGGACGGGCCGAGTTTGCGCTGGGCATCCCAAATCCGGCTGGCGGCAAATTTCCCGGGCGGAGTGACATCGCGGATCACGGCTCCGGGCACGCATCCGCCGGCTTTGGAACCAAAAAGGTCATCGAGATGCAGCGCTTTGATGGCGTTGTGCGTTTTGATGCCGTACCGGGCGGCCAGTTCACAGAAGCGGGCGGCATCCTCGGCCTCGCTGTCGGTAAAGCCCCGCTGTTGATAGGCGGCACGAACAAGGGAGTTGTGCAAAGAGGCAGGAACGATGTGCATGAGGGGAAAAGAGTGGGGGATGGCTGGGGGCAGGGAGGTCGAAAATTATGAATAAATCAAAGTAAAAACAACAAGCAGCAATTTGGCTGTGAACGACATGATAGTTTATCGATTTTCGATCAAGAGTGGCATTGAAGCACGTGTTCGACGCTGCGTCGGGCGGCTCCTTGGTGTGGGGCGAGGGCGGTTCGGGCGTTGGAGGCGAGGGAAGTGGCGAGGTGGGAGGATGACAGGAGTGATTGGAGGGCTGGGGTGAGGGCGGTGAGACTGGGGACTTGGGTGATGGCGTGGTGGGCGAGCAGGCGGCGCATGAGGGACTCGAAGTTTTCCATGTGTGGACCGGTGACGACGGGGCGACCGGCCATGAGGGCTTCGACTGGGTTTTGGCCGCCGTGGGCGAGGAAACTTTTCCCGATGACGGTGACATTGGCGAGCGGTTGCCAGGCGCGCAGTTCGCCGGTGGTATCGATCAGCAGGACATCGGGTGTGGGGCTGGAGTTTCCGTGGGGGCTAGCGGGTTCCGGCAGGGAGGTTCGGCATGTGACGTGGAGACCGAGCGAGGAGAGCTCGGTTTTGATGTGTGGGGTGCGTTCCACGTGGCGTGGGGCGACGAGCAGACGCAGGGAAGGCGAGGTGAGGCGCAGGGTGAGAAACGCTTTGGCGAGGGCGACCTCTTCACCGGGGTGGGTACTGGCGGCTAGCAGGAGAGGAGGAAGAGGATTTCCCCAGAGCTGGGTGAGCAGGGAGGTGAGTTGGGGGCGGAGTGGTTCTTCGGCGGCGTTTTCGTAGTCGTGTTTCAAGCTTCCGGTGACGGAGATGACCTCTGGGCGCACGCCGATGGACGACCAGCGGGCGACGTCCTCTGGATCGGGCACGAGGACTTGGTCGAGGGTGGCTAAAACCGGGGCGACGAGGCGCCGGGCGGCGAGGTATCGTCGTTCCGACCGGGGCGAGAGCCGGGCATTGATGAGTGAAACGGGCAGGCCCCACGAGTGGGCGGCGTGGAGGAGATTGGGCCAGACCTCGGCCTCGACGAGGATCAATCGTCCGGGGCGGATGGTGTCGAGTGTCCGGTGGACGGCGCTGGGCAGGTCGACGGGGTTGTACAGGACGGGGATATTGGCGGGGAGTTCGCGGCGGGCGACGGCGTGGCCGGTGGAGGTGGTGGTCGACAGCACGATCGGTTGTGCTGGATTATGGATGCGCGCGGCGGCGATGAATTTGGCGGCGACCAGTACTTCGCCGACGCTGACGGCGTGGATCCACCAGGGTTTGAACAGGGAGTTGAGCTGGGCGGCGATGGGGGGGCGGAAGTGGCCGAGGCGCTGGCCGAAGTCATGCATGGCCCCGCCGCGCCGGCGCATTTTGAGGAGCTGTCCGGGCAGGGCGGCCACGAGGACTGCCGGCAAGGCGGCATTGTAGAGCGCCCGCAGGGCCCCTGGAATCATTCGGCCTTGGGGCTGGGTTTTTTCCTGACCTCCAGAAACGAGATGAGGCTCGCTCCGTAAGTGCGTTGGTCGAGCAGTCGCCATGCGGGAGGAATGGCGAGGATGCTGGGGCCAGCGTGGCTTTCGAGGACAAAAACGCCGTCTTCTGCGACGAGGCCTGGCAGCACGGCGGACTCGAGCAGAGCGGAGGCGAAGTCGCTATCGGTTGGTTTTTTGCGATATGGAGGATCGGCGAAAATGATATCGTGAGACCCTCGGGCGGCGGAAGTTTTGAGCCAGGCGAAGACGTCGGCTTGGCGCACGGCGACTTGGGCGCCGAGTTTGGCTTTTTCGGCGTTTTTTCGAATGAATTCGCAGGCTTCGCGGCTGCTTTCGAGGAACAGGGCGGCTTTAGCGCCCCGGCTGACGGCTTCGAGGCCGAGTGCTCCGGAGCCTGCGAACAGGTCGAGCACGCGAGCATTGGGCACGCGGGTGGCGAGGATGGAGAAGATCGCGCCGCGAACGCGGTCGGTCGTCGGTCGGGTGTCGTCTTCGGGAGAGAGCAGGGGGATACCGCCTGCTGTGCCGGAAATGATGCGCATTTTCTAAGTAGGCCCACTCTCTGCCGGGAACAACCGGGATGTGGTATCAATGCGGGAGAAACCGCGATTGTTTTCCACGGGTGGGTGGGGTTTTGGTTATTCCTGAGAGGGCGGCGGGGTCGTGGGAGGGGTGGTTTCGGGTTCGGGCAGGTTGCGGAGGTGGAGTCGGAGCAATTCGGCGCGCAGGGCGTCTCGTTCTTCGGCGCTCAATTTCTTTTTGGCGGCGAGCTGGAGGTGGGCTGGCTGGATTTCCACGAGCAAGTGGTCGATGAGCAGGCGGTTACCTGGGTTGAGCAGGGACAAGTCCTGACCGAGGCGAAGCATGGAGAGGAAATTCAGGGCTTCTTTGGTTTCGATGGTATGGGCGTGGCGGAGGACGCCATAGGCGCGGCCGAGGTGATCGCGCAATTTGGTGGGGTTGGTTTGCAGGAGTTTTTGTCGGGCGTCGTGTTCGCGCTGGATGATTTGTTCGATGACTTTTTCCAGGCGCGAGATGATTTCGCGTTCTCTTTCGCCGAGGGTATTTTGGTTACTGACTTGAAAGAGGTGGGCGAGGGCTTCGGTGCCTTCGCCGTAGATGCCGCGGACGGCGAGGCCGATGCGATTGGCGGAGTGGATGACCTGGTTGATTTGTTCACTGAGGACCAATCCGGGAAGGTGCATCATGGTCGAGGCGCGCAGGCCGGTGCCGAGGTTGGTCGGGCAGGCGGTGAGGTAGCCGAATTCGTTGTGGTAGGCGAAAGGCAGGGTGGACTCGAGTTGGGTATCGACGGCGTCGAGCATGCCGTAGGCGCGGGTGAGGTCGAGCCCTGGGAGGATGGCTTGCATGCGCAGGTGGTCCTCCTCATTGATCATGATGCTGAGGTTTTGGGCGCGGTTGATGACGGCGGCGCTACCTGGGCCTTTGGCGGCTTGTTCTCGGCTGATGAGGTGGCGTTCGACGAGCACCTGTTTTTGCAGGGGGTCGAGTTTGGTGAGGTCGGCGGAGAATCCGTCGGCCATGTCGGGCAGTGCTTCCACGCCGGGCTGGAGTTCGGCGAGGCTGGCGAGGCGTTCCTCTTTTTTGGCCCACCCTGGGAATGGTCGGCTGGCTAGGTTGCGAGCGAGGCGGATCCGGGTGCTGATCACGATGTCGGCATGCGGTCCCTCCGGCAGCATCCAGGCGGCCGGCTGGCGGACGAGGGTGGAGAAACGCATCATGGGCAGAGCAGTGGGGTCGGGGTGGTGGGCGGAGCGTCCGGCGGGCTGGGGGGGCAGGGATGATCGGGGGCGGGGCGGGAGTGATCAGCTGGCGGTGCTGGGCGGGGGCGCGATGGTAGGGGCGAGCGCATTGATTTCGTCGCGCAGGCGGACGGCGTCTTCAAATTTTTCCTCGTCGATGGCTTTGGCGAGGTCGCGTCGGAGTGCTTCGAGGCGGTTGCCGGCGGCGGAGGCGGCGGCGCGGGCTGGGATTTTGCCGGTGTGGCGGGTGCCTTTGTGCAGATTGCCGAGCACGGTTTCGACGTCGCTCCGGAGGGCTTCGTAGCAGTGAGGGCAGCCGAGGCGGCCGACGCGTTTGAATTCCGCCTGCGAAAAACCGCACACCGGGCAGAGGATGCCGGTCACTTTTGCTTCCGGTTTTTCCTGAGTGGTGCCCATGCCGAGGAGGAGTTCGGCCAGCGCGAATCCGGTTGGGTCGGTGACGCCTTTCTGTTTCGAGCATTCCTCGCACAGGTTTACTTTCTGCACCTGACCGTTGACGATCTGGGTGAAGAACACGTTGGCTTCCTTCGTCTGACAAACGTCGCAGAGCATGATCAATGGCGGTAAGAGCGAACTAACTGACACTATGATGTCGGTGGAGAGGCTCCTCCGCACGAAAAACTTGCGCTCGAACGGTGTTTTTCGTTGGTTTTCACGCGGGAGGCGGCATTCCCGAGGGCCTGACCGTGATGGCGGCTGGGGTGGGGCGGGGCTGTGGCGGGGCGGAGGGTGATGGCAGCGGTTTATTCCGCCTGCAGGGCGGCGATGCGTTCTTCCATGTCGTGGCGCTGCAAGGCCATGACCATGTCATCGATTTGGCCTTCCATAAAGAGGTCCAAGCTATAGACGGTCAAGCCAATGCGATGATCCGTGACCCGGTTTTGCGGGTAATTATAGGTGCGAATTTTTTCTTCGCGTCCACCGGAACCGATCAAGCTACGGCGGTGAGTGGCATATTTTTCCTGCTCTTCACGCTGTTTGGCCTCGAATAATTTGGCGCGCAAAATGGCCATGGCTCGCTCCCGGTTCTTAATTTGCGAGCGGGTTTCGATACAGCGGATGACCAGACCGGTGGGTTTGTGGAACACTTGGACCGCGGAGTCAGTTGTGTTGACCCCTTGGCCTCCGGGACCGCCGGCGCGGCTGGCTTGCACCTCAATGTCTTCCGGGCGGATCTGGATGTCGACTTCCTCGGCCTCGGGCAGCACGGCCACGGTGGCGGTCGACGTATGAATACGGCCTTGCGTCTCGGTACTGGGGACGCGTTGGACCCGGTGGACGCCGCTTTCGTAGCGGAGGAAGCGGAAGACCTCGTCTCCGGAGACCTTGAGAGTGATTGATTTGTATCCGCCTACTTCCGACGGGCTGCTATCGAGGGTCTCGACCCGCCAGCCGCGGGTATCGCAATAGCGGGTGTACATGCGGAGGAGGTCTGCGGCGAAGAGGGAGGCTTCATCGCCGCCGGTGCCACCGCGGATTTCGAGCAAGGCATCACGGTCTTCGGTGCCATCGGGCGGCAGGAGGGCGTAGGTGACTTGTTCGTTGAGGTCGTGACGGCGTTTTTCGAGGGTGGGGATTTCGG
>CAJBME010000197.1 GCA_903954065.1 uncultured bacterium | reverse complement strand
CCCCGGTTTCCACACCTGGCCCTCAGGCCACATCCTTCAACACACGGATCCGAATCCGCTTTTACGCAGCCGGTCACCTACTCAAAAAACGTACGGCGCCGCGACCGGGGTCAGCGACCCACGGCTACAAAAGACCCAATCACGAAACAACGGCGCAGGCAGCCAAGCCGCCACTGTAGCCGGGTACGCTGGCCCCGGTTTCCACCACTGGCCCTCAGGCCACATCCCTCAAAACACGGCTCCGAATCCGCTTCTTCGCAGCCGGTCCTCTGCCAAAAAGACGTTCGGTGAGACGTTCGGCGCCGCGACCGGGGTCAGCGACCCCGGCTACAGAAGATCCGGATACAAAGCGACGATGCAGGCGGCAACGCCGCCACTGTAGCCGGGTACCGGTGGCCCCGGTTTCCACACTTGGCCTTCGGGCGACATCAATCAAACGCCGGATCGGAGATCCCGGGATTAATCCCGAATCACGGGTCGGGGTGTGGGCGGCGGACTGATTTACGGCCGGCGGATTAAGCGCTCGGGCGGAACGGTCGTGTGGTCCATTTTTTTTCGACGACGGGCAGACCGAGTACCTCGTTGGCCGTTTTAAAGTGCATTTTGGCGGCTTTGGGCAAGGCCTCGACGCCGCGTTCTGCAAGGAGTCGTGCGGCCTGCTTTTTGACGTGGGTGGCGCCGCGCGGCAGCGGAAAACCAAGGCGCCGCGAGCACTCGTCCATCCAATCGATAAACCTCTCGCGCGCCAGAATCGAGGCCGCCGCCACCGCCGGGTCAGACTCGCCTTTGGTACGCTGGTCGAGCTGGAAATCACCCAGCTTTTTCGCTTTGACGGCGCGGGCGAGCACTTCTTCGTCGGCAAATTGGTCGCTCAAGGCGCGCGGGCACTCCGGCACGTAGCGCTTGAGCACGGCAATGACTTCGGCGTGACCCCAAGCCAGCAGGTAATTGAGACTGCGGAACTTCGGATAGAGTTCGTTGTATTTTGACGGTCCGATGCTGAGCACATAACTCTGGGCGCGCGGAATGCCGCGGATGGCCTCGGCCAAAGCCCGAATGCCTTCGTCGGTCGTGATGCGCTTGCTGTCCATCACGCCCGCTTCGCGCAACTGGCGCGCAATTTCTCGGTCTGTATACACGCCCGCGATAACCAGCGGACCGAAAAAGTCACCCTTGCCGCTTTCATCAATGCCGAAGTGCGGCTCGAACATATCCGGCTTTAAGACTTCCTCATACCCAAGCTCGGCGGAGCCGAGGATCTCTGGCTCCAACACGAAGGTGACAAAGTCTGAGGTCCCTTTCCCCTGGACCAGCACCTTCGGTCCTTTGCTGTACACGGCGACCGAGACCTTGCCATTGGTCGCCGCATAGAGGGTGTATTCTTTGGGCACGAAGTCGAAGTGGCTGCGCTCGAGGAGCAGCCGCAATCGCGATGCCTGATCGCCGGTCAGGGCACGGGTGTAGGTGAGCAGTGGCTTGGCTGGCATTTACGGCTTAGGGGCGGTCACCATCGGAAAGTCGTCGGATCGGAACGGGGTGAGGGGGAGACCGGCGGCCGAGACGACGTTGCAGACGGGGTTATCGGCCCAGGCGTAGCGCACGGCGACGGGGGCGGGCACGGCGGCTGACGAAACGATGATCTGGTCGCGTTGGCCGCTGATTTGGGCGTCGGCCCAGACCCATTTGCGGTCTTCGCCGCACACGGCGAATCCTTTGACCACGGAGTCGTCGTGCGCGCGCAGTCCGCCGCTGACGTGGTTGAAGTCGAGCGTCACCTTGTCACCGGCGATCGACATGTTTTTAAATTCGGGGCTGTGGGCCGGCAGCGATGAAAGTCCGTAGTCGCGAGCCAGCGCCAGGCGGGCCAGCCGTGCGGCGACTTCTCGTTTGTTGCGTGGGTGGATGTCATTGGCTTCGCCGGTGTCGATGATGACGGCCTGTCCGCCATTGGGAATGACCGACTGGGTCAGCGACTGAGCCTCGCGCAATTCCGCCCACGCGCTTTCTCCTGGCTCGGGTTTTTCGGCCATGAAGTCGGCGAGTTGCACCCAGTAAAACGGGAAGTCACCTTGTTTCCAGAGGTCCCGCCAATGCGAAATCATGAGTGGGAAAAGCGTCCGGTATTCATGGGCGCGTCCAGCATTGGATTCCCCTTGATACCAGATGACGCCGCGGAGGCCGTAACCGACGGTTGAGTGCAGTACGCCGCCATAGATGTTGCCGGGGCGGGCGTTGCCACTCATGCCGTTGTCGGGTGCGCCGGGGCGTGGCGGGGGTGTCTGGCCGGCCGCTTCAGCGGCGGCCGCTTTCTCCTTCCACTCGGCGAGGGCGATTTCATACGCCGCCATCGCGGCCGGGAATGCGTCTTCGCGCGCTTTCCATCCGGCGGTAAGCGCGGCAAAACGCGGGTCTTGGTCCAGAACGTCGCGCCGAATCCAGGCCTCGGCCGCCGATCCGCCCCACGCATTGTCAATCAAACCAATGGGTACCCCAAGGGTCTCATGAAGCTGACTCCCGAAGTAATACCCAATGCCGGAAAATGTGGCCGCCGTCTCGGGAGAGCACGCCGTCCACGCTCCCTGAAAATCGTCCTTCAATTCCTGAGTACCCACCTGAGGGACGGAAATCAGACGAATGTTCGGCCGTCTCGCCGTCAGCGCATCGAGGTCGCCGTCATCCGACTGACGCAAGTCCCATTGCATGTTCGATTGGCCGGAACACATCCACACTTCGCCGACGAGCACGTCCTGCACCGTGCGTTCATTTGTTCCTTTGATGACGAGCGCTGCGGGCTCCGCGTTGGCGGGCAGGGAGTCGAGCTTGACCATCCACCGACCGGTCGACGCATCGGCCACTGTTGATTTGCTCTGGCCGGCAAAGGTGACGGTGATGGCGGTTCCCGGAGTATCCCATCCCCAAATCGGGTTGGCCTGCTTTTGTTGGAGCACCATGTGGTCGCCAATGATCGAAGGCAGCCTGATTTCGGCCTGCAGCAAACCGGCGCCACTGAGGACGGCGCAGGTGAAAAAATGGGAAAGCGTAGGTTTCATGAGTTGGGGGCGTGTTCGTTTTTAGGGGCGTGTCTGCCGGGCGGCAGACGGTTTTTTTCTTTATTCGAGCTTCTGAAGTTCTGTGATGCGGTAGCGTTGTGGTAGCAGCGTTTGGTTGTCTGCAGCGGCCAGCGCGGCGTCGATGTAGAGCGTATACGGCACTTCATCAATTTCGATGGTATGCAGTCCGTCGACCGGGCGGGTCAGCGCGGCCGATAGGTCCTTGATGTCGTTGATGACCTGACCATTGACCTTTTCAATAAATGCCCCGCGCACGCCTTCGTAGCCGATGGTGCTCTGGCTAGGCAGGGCCCCGGCCAAAAACACGAGTTTTTTCCGTCCGTCCCGGGCGAATTTTTCGGGATTTTGCACCGCGTAGACGAGTTCGAACGGGGCCCGGTCGCGCCATTCGTTGCCGAACGCTTCGAGATACGTCCGCGTCAGTTCGCTGAAAACGAGGCCGCCCAGAATCAGATACCGCGGGCCGCGGTCAAAAACATACGGATCAATCAGGAAATCGCGCGCGGCTTTGCGCGCCAGCGTGAGCGTTAATTCCATCGGCTGGCCGTCGCGGCTGATTTTCAGCGGGAGTGCTGTCCCGACAGGGTGAGCGCCTTTGACGAGGTGGCCCATGGCCAGCAGTCCCCATGTTGGGTCTTGATAATTGCCGCGGGCGTCCAGCGTGTGTTCGCCAATCTGAAGGAGGACGTCCCCCTCCTTGAGTCCGGCTCGGGCCGCACTGGTATCAGGCATGACGCCGGTCACCATGATCCCGCCTTTCTGGTCGCCCAGCTTGAGGTACGTGCGCAACTGCTCGTCGAGCGTCGGCGCAAACTTAATGCCAAAACTCGCGAAGCCAGCGTATTCGCCGTCGGCCGCATCATCGAGAAACGCCTTGATGATCGGAAATGGAAGAATGGTCGCGACTTGATCGTTACTGTTGTAACTCAATAACATGCCAGCCAGATGACCGTCCCGAATCACCGGTAACGTAAAACTGCCTTCGCGATAATTGACCGCTCCGTTGGCTTCGAATTGCAGGAAATAACTGCCTTCCAAAAACGTACGGCCGAGACGGGCCGTCTCAAAGGCGATGGGCGATGTGACCGGGGTGCCATTGCTCTCAAACTGCCAGACTTCTAGCCGGTCGCCTTTTTGCGGTGGGTTTCCGCTCATCGGGAATGGGACGAGTCCCGTAAAAAAATCATCGGGCTTTTCCTTCGGGACGAGGACCGCCAGATTCGCCTCGTAGTCGACGGTCGCCACCTGCGCTGTCAGTTTCTTGCCGGAGGAGGCAACCTCAAATTCCAGATAACTAGAATCCTGGATCAACTCAGCCGTGACCAGAACCCGGCCGCCATCTAACAGCGCTCCCAGTCCCTGCTTGCTGCCAGGCTGACGCTTCTGCCAAGGAAGGGCGAAGTTATGCGGCTGGTTCGAGACATTGACCCGGAGAATCGACTTGTCCGGGCTGGGCGTCTCCGAGGCGGCCGCCAGTTGGGGCATCAGGGCAAGCAGCCCGAGGGCGGGGAAAAGAAAGTGTCTCATGCTGGAAATGGAAAAATTGGAGTGGGGCGGACGAGGGGGGGGCAGAGGTTTACGGCTCGAGGAACGAAGGTTCGCTCACTCCGTATTGGGTGTTGATCCTCGTGCTGGCGGCGGCGGCGCGTGCGCGGTCGAGCACCAACGGGCGGCCTTCGCCGACGAGGGTGATTTTGATGAATTCGCCTTCAGCTTTTTCCAGGGCGCTAGTCAGGTCGCTCATGCGGGTGATTTTCTGACCGTTGATGGTATCGACCATTTTACCACCGACGCCGTCGAAGTGGGTGTTGATGGCATCTGGCAGGACCTGGGTGAGGATGACCGGCTGGGATCGTTCTTTGGATAATTCTCTAGGTCCGAAGTAGTTGAAGAAGTACCGGACGTTGTCGTCGGTGAGGTTCAGGGTGCTGAGCAGATTGCGGTCGAGCGGCTGGAAGACGAGGCCGGCGAACACCACGTATTCCGGGCGTTTTTCGTACAGGTTGGCCTGCATGAGGTAGCTGGTGAGCCGTTTCAGGGTGACCTCGGTGGCGGCTTCGGCGCCGGCGCGCCAGTAGGTGAGTTTGATACGGTCGCCGGTGAACTTGCGTTCGACGATTTCGTTCATGTTCACGCGTTCGCCGCCGAACTCGATGAACCCGTCACTGGCGATCGGCTGGCCATCGATTTCCAGCAGCACGTCACCGCGCTGGAGGACGCCCGCACAGGTGCCACCGCTGTCGACATGAGCAACCAATACGCCCATGCCGTTTTCCGGGAGACTGAGCGCGCGCCGCATCGCTGGATTTTGCAGGGGAAAGATGGCGATCGCGAGGTCGGCGTAGTGATCGTACGTGCCGTCCTTGATGTCCTCGAGAAATCGGGCCACGACCGGGCCGGGGATGATATAGCCGACGTTCTGGGCCACCGCGCCTGAATACCCTTGAAAGGCGACTCCGACTACTTTGCTGCCCTGCATCACCGGGCCGCCAGAATTGCCCGGGTTGATGGCCGCATCCACCTGGATGGCCAAATGCTGATCCACCCCGCTGTGGCTGTACGGCCGGAAATCAATGCGGCTGACGACGCCGCGCGTGACCGAAATCCGATCGCCGCCGACAGGGTATCCGACCGCAACAACTTCGCTATCCAGGAGGGGCAGGGTGTCGTCCAGTGGCAGCGGGGCCACGCCCTCGAACGGCCGAGGATCTTCCAGCGAGAGCAGGGCGAGGTCGCAGTCATGGGCGATGAACTCGATTTTGGCGAGGTGGGGTGTCGAGTCATCCACGCCGCGAATGATCAGGCGGGTGCTGTTGCTGACGACGTGGGCATTGGTCAGGAATCGGTTTGGGCCAATAAGGAAGCCGGTGCCGGTACCGCCCGCTGGCCGGGCTCCATTCCATGGGGTGCGGTAATCCGGTTGGATGGCGGCATTTTCAATGCGGACGATGCCTGCGTATTGCTGGCCGAGCGAGTTGGTCTTGGCCGGGGCCTCAGCCCGGAGCGAGGATGGGGGAGCGAGCAGCACGCTGGCCGCAAGCAGGACAAGTCGATACGAAGGCATCCTGTGATGGTTGCCGCGAGTGACCATCGCGCAAGGGAGGAGCGGGGAAATGTTCCATCTTTGTCAGTGGCGTCGAAACGGCATCTAAGACACCCACTTTTGTCAGGATGGGCCCTGATCGCGAGAGATTCACACCCGATGTGCGAGAGAACCTGCCTCCGCCTTCATTATCGCGGCCACATAAAAAACAGATAGACCCCGTAACTGGCCAGCAGCAGACCGCCTTCCCAGCGGGCGATGCGATAACCCGTCCGGAGCAGCGGCAGCAGCACCACCGAGACGCCCATCATGAAATAAAGGTCGAGATTTGAGATCCCCGGCCCCCGCAATGGGCCGGCAATCATCCCCGACAGCCCGAGGATTCCCAAAATGTTAAAGATGTTCGAACCGATGATATTACCGATGGCGATATCGGCTTGTTTGCGAAAAGCCGCCACCAAGGAGGAAGCGAGTTCTGGCAGGCTGGTTCCGGCCGCCACGATGGTCAGGCCGATGATGGCCTCGCTGATCCCGTAACTGCGGGCAATATCGACCGCGCCAATAACGAACGCTCGTGAGCCGGCCACCAATACCGCCAATCCCAAAAGAATGAAAGCCAAGCTCTTCCAGACCGGTTCGTGAGCGACCGTGGCGAGGGCGCCCATCTCCCCGTTATATTCATCGGCCACTGCCGGCGTGACATGCTTTTTCGCCAGTCGAATGTTGATGATGATATAAGCGATCAAAAGAGCGAAGAAGATCGCCGCCTCAGGAGCTGAAATGACGCGGTCCCGGAAAAACCACAAAAACAAGCCGGCCGCCGCAATCATGAAGGGCGTGTCAAACTTCAGCAGCTGAAACTGCACACTCAGGGGCACAATGACCGCCGTCAGCCCGAGAATAAAGGCAATGTTAAAGCTATTGGACCCGACCACGTTGCCGATGGCAATGTCGCCCGCCCCCTTGAAGGTCGCCACCAAACTGACCACCAATTCCGGGCTACTGGTACCAAAAGCGACCACCGTCAGCCCAGCAATCAACGGGGTCATGCCCAGTCGGATAGCGAGCGAACAGGCTCCTTTGACCAGCCATTCGGCTCCAAAGTACAGAGCAACGAGGCCCGCTAGGATAAGTAGTATACTGGTAATCATCAGATTAAAAAAGTTTCTGAGCAGAATAAAGAACCTCTCAGCTCTTCTGGTGATGCTAAAAAATAGGTTTTCGCGGGGGAATATGATTGATGGCCCGGGTTGCTCCATGACGCCAGTCAAACCGGCCGCGACCGGCTCGGATCCGCTCCCTCTCTGCGCTAAGGAAAACCCTCAATCTCTCGGTCAGAATCACTCGCCGGCAGTGACATTGTTTAAAGTTCTCCTATGCTGATCGTTCCCATTGCTTTCCAGCCCGCGTATCCTGCCTCATGTCGACCCACCGCCTTGCCCTCCACTGGTTTCGCCGCGATTTGCGGCTGACTGACAATACTGCGCTGAGTCGCGCCGTTCAAGAAGCGGCCGCGGTCGTTCCGGTCTATGTGGTTTCCGACTGGGAAAAAGAACACCGATGGACCGGCCCGGCGCGACAGGAGTTTTTATGCGGTTCACTCGCTTCCTTGGAAAAAAACATTGAAGCCATCGGCGGGCGCCTGATTTTCCGGCGCGGCCCGGATGCGGCGGCGGTCCTCCGGCAATTATTGACCGAGACCAGAGCTGATGCGGTCTATTTCAACCGTGATCCGGGAGACCCGTATGGCCTGGCGATGGACGCCCGAGTCCGCGCCCTTTGCCGCGAACTGGGCGTGGCCTGCTACGATGAAAAAGACGCCGTGCTCCATGAAGCCCCGGAAATCTTGACCGGTGGCGGCGGACCGTATCGCGTCTTCACCCCGTACGCCCGCAACTGGAATGCCCAGCCCAAAGCCTCCTGCCGCCCGCGCCTCAAACAATTCGCCCCCCTGCCGCCAGAAGCCGCCACCCTGCCCAGCGACCCGTGCCCGACTCTCGCCACTTGGAAATTGCCAGCCAACACCGCTCGCATCGTCGAACCCGGTGAACGCGCCGCCCGCACCCGCCTGAAAAATGCCGTCGAAGCCATCCTCCCCGCCTACGGCGAACAACGCAATACCCCCTTCGGCCAGACGACCTCACGCCTCAGCCAAGACCTGCGCTTCGGATTGATTTCCATTCGCGAACTCCACCACCAAAGCACGGCCGCCCTGCAGGCCGCCGCCACTGCCAGTGAGAAAAAAAGCGTACAAACATACATCAACGAACTCGCGTGGCGCGAGTTTTACTTCGCCCTCCTGACGCGGTTCCCCTCCGTCTTCGATCACGAATTTAATGCCGAGTGGCGCGGACTGCCTTGGAGTTATGACCCCGCCGCCTTCACCCGCTGGAAAGACGGTCAAACCGGGTTTCCCATCGTCGATGCCGGCATGCGCGAACTGCAAGCCACCGGCTTCATGCACAACCGCGTCCGCATGATTGTCGCCATGTTCCTCACCAAAGACCTGCGCCTCGACTGGCGCCTCGGAGAGGAATACTTCATGCAAAAACTGGTCGATGGCGAAAATGCCTCCAACAATGGAGGCTGGCAATGGAGCGCCGGCACCGGGGCCGATGCCGCACCGTATTTCCGCATCCAAAACCCCTGGAGCCAAACCAAAAGCTACGATCCCGAGGCGCGCTACATCAAACAATGGTGCCCGGAACTCAAAGACGTGCCGGCCTCACTCATCGCCGCCGGACCAAAAGCCAGCGGTCGCACCACACTCGCCCCACACTACCCAGCTCCCATGGTCGACCATAGTGAGGAACGCGACCGGACGCTCGCCATGTTCAACCAGCACCGACAACAACAGCGACCGTAAACGCTGGGGCCGCCGTTACCTGCGGCGGCCCTTGCTGGCGGGGTCATCGGTGGCCAACTCCCCTGCCGCCGCGCGGCGGTCTCAATGACCGCCGCGGATGCACCCTCATTATTTCAGCGTCCAAGTGACGGCATTGATCAGCAGCTGCTTGAAGGCGGGCAGCTCGTGGGCGCGGGCGTCGTGACCGGCGGCGATGGCCGCGATTTTCGCGGTGTCATGTTTAACGGTCCAGATGCTAGGGAAGGTTTTGCCGGTTCGCGGGCTGGTCGCAGTGGCCAGCACCTGAGAGGGCGAACCCGCTGGATCCAGCACACTGTAATAGAGTTCGTCGACCACGGCGAAACCACCACCCAGTCCGGCAGTCACGGGATGGGTTCCATCCGAAATCTTGACCACGAATTCCTGAATGGAGTCATGTCCGCGAGACCCGCCGCCAGCAAAAACCCGGTTGTATTCCTGATTGTCGGCGAAGTTATACCAGAGACCGGCATGCAACAGGACCAGCCCCGTACCGGCATCAGTAGCGCGGCGCAGCGCAGCTTGGAAACCAAGGCCCCCAAATGGCCCTTGGTTCGTGCTGTAAACCACCGTGTCCGCCTCGCCAATCAAAGCCGTCGCCTCGGTCACATCCTCAGTGTACCGCGTCGAAAACCCAGCACCTTGCAGCGTGGCGCTATCGACTTCGTTGTACCACTTCTGGAAGTCGTGCGACGACCCTCCGCCAATCAACAAGACTTTTTTCTTGTTCGGAACCCAGGCCCCAGGGGCACCGGCAGGAGCCGCCGCACCGGCAGGAGCCGCGGCATCAGGCGTTGAACGAATTTCCGGACCGCCTCCTTTTTTCTCAACGCCTGGGAGTTCGGCGGTGATGGCGGCAATAACGGGGGCAATGCCGTTGCCGGGGCTTTCCACGGTCAGGCTGGTGATGACCCCGTCGCGAGCCGGCACAATCGTCATGACCCGGATCTGACCGCCATTGGTCAGGCCTCGGGCCCGCTTCGATCCTTTGACATCGGCATCGCCAATGTAATCGACAAATTCGATACCATTTTTGAAGGTAAAGACTTCCTTGCTTCCGTCGGCATAGGCAGCGGTCAGCTTCATGGCCGGCTGGCCTTTGACCTCGTCGCCGCCGTAGGGCCAAGCCCATCCAGCCACGCCGCTCAACAGGTGCAGGCGCTGGGCCGCGACCCCGACAGCGATTTCCACACTCGGCGGAAAGCTCTGGGCAAAGTGGTCACCATAACCACCCTTCAACACGACAAGGTTGCGCCCCGTGACCGCCTTGGACGGATCGGTCAGGAAAAACGGCACCCCTTCGATCTCAAGATTCCCGAACTTGCGCAGCTTTACTGATTCAAAGTCCGATTCCTGAGTCATGAAAAGTCCACGACGACCGTCGCCCGTGGCGACCTTGGCCACATCGAGGACGCGGTATTTACCGGCGGCATCGCCGGCCATATAAGCCAGGATATCGCGCAGGATTTCGCCGCCCAAAGCATCTAGTCCTTCGGGCATGAGCGAGCGGCCGGTATCGGTGCGGGTCTTGATCTTGTTGGTCGGAACTTCCACTTCACCCGTCAGGGTGCGCAGCAGGACGGACGCATTGTTCTGGCGGGCGATGACCCCGGCCAAGAACTGGCCGTCGGTGGTCTCGATATTCCAAGCGTGGAAGCTTGGATCGACCTCGCGATTGGGATCGACGATGTGCACCAGCAATTCTTCGGGACCGTGGGTGCCCATGCCGGTCAGGGTGGGGCCGATCTCCCGTCCTTCGTCGCCGAGTTTGTGACAGGTCGCGCAGCTGACGGTGAACATGGTTTTGCCATTGGCCAGATTGCCTGGTTGGGAAACGATCGGGGACAGCGCGGCAATGATTTCATTTTTCGCTTTCTCGTTTGGATTCAGCTCGTCTTTCATGGCGGTGGCCCGGGCGGCCACTTCACGAGCGGGGTGAGTGCGAAGGCGGTAGGCATTGGCCGGACCGAAAGTCACGGCATCAATGGTCCCAGCCTTCACTCCATCGAGCAGAATCATCGCCCAATCAGCGCGCTTGAGCAGCGTTTCAAAAGCGGTGGCCCGCGCTTCGACTGGCAGCTTGCCATAGGCGGCGGCCAGCACTGGACCGACAGCGGCATCTCCCGTTTCACCAAGAGCCATGATCAGGCCCTGCTTGAAACCAGGCGTATTGTCAGCCAACAGCTGGCCTTCCAGAGCCGTCATGATCGCGGGACTGGTCGAGCGAATGCCCAGCAAGCTGCGGGCGGCGCCCACCCGAACCACTTCGTCCGCCCCAGCATCGCTGAGCGTTCCCGTGAGCTTCCGGGTAATCCCGTCGATGATGGCGGCAAAATCACCGCGTCCCGCATCCCACTTGGCCGCCAAAGGCAGCGCCGTGCCGCTGGCTCCGCTTTCCAACAAGCTGGTCAGCGCAGCCTTCAAGGCCGGCGTCATCGCAGGTGCATCCTTGAGTGATTTGTCCAGTGTCTCGAGGATCCGGACTTTCAAATCATCGGCGGTGGCTGGTTTGCCCGCCAGCGTGATCACGAGCGTGGCGGCGGAGGCGGCGTCATTCGCTTCAGCCAGCGTGGTGACCAGACTGTTCACGAGCGGCGAGAGGCTGGATGGATCAGCCGCTTCCAGAGCCGCCGCGATGCTGGCCGCCGGATTGCGGGCTGCCGCGCCGATGGCCGCGCTTTTTTGGTAGTCGTCGTCAAACTTCGGCCAGGCAGCAATCAAGGCTTTAGCCACGGCATCGTTCAACGTGCCGGCCGCCAGCGCCCGCAGGGCCGCCAGTCGGACCGGCGCCTCCGCATCGTTCAGCAGCGCCGCCACCGCACTCGTGTCCTGACCGTACATTTCAGCCACCAAGGCCGCATTCCGGCGGACCGCCGAGCTGGCGTCGCTGTAGAATGCTTTGACCCAGGCTGGGTCCATGCCTTTCACCGAAGCCAGCGTCCACATCGCCGCAATTTTGGCATCCGGCTCCAGCCCTTGCACCGCAGCCATCGTAGCCGGCTGCACGTCCGACGCCTTGATTGACGCCTCGGCCACCAGTCGATGGGCCGCCAACCGCACATGGCGGTTGGGATGAGACAACGCCTGCAGCACCTCACGCGGCTCGCTCTTGATCAAATCAGGCACCGTCAACTTTTTCGCCTGCTTGTGTTGGATTTTCCAGATGCGGCCGAAATAATGGTCGCGGTCAGGACGAACCGCCGCGTTGACCCGGTTGTGGTCAGGACCACGGGTGTCGTTGTGAATGACCGCCTGATTGTAAAAATCCGCCAGATACATGCCCCCGTCCGGACCGACACGGACCTCAATCGGCCGCCACCACATGTCCTTGCTGCGAATGAATTCCGTTTCTTCACGCCCCGGAAGTTTGCTCGCCGTATAACTCGACCCGGCCGCCGTCAGGCGCGCATGGTGCACCACATTGATCGTCGGCTCCGTCGTGAAATAATCACCATTGTATTCCGAAGGCCAAGCGCCGCCATCATAGACCACCGTGCCCGCCGCCGCCGTGAACGATCCGACCCAGTCGATCTGCACATACGCCAACTCCTCCCACCCAATAAGCGGGAATGACTTAGGCGCCGGCTCAACCACTTTATAACTTGGGATTTTCCCCATCGAGCCGCGCGCCAGCGCATACTCGGGAAGAATGGTGTGCATCAACAGCTCACCGCTCGTCGGCTGGGTCCACATCACGCGGTTGTCACCCGTGATTTGCAAGCCCCACGTATTGCCTCCCTTGGAGGAATACTGCTCGAACGCCGATCCATCAGGCTTGAACCGGACCACCCCGGAACCGACGCCGCCAAACCCCTTGGATCCATCGCCATTGCGCACGTCGCCGCTGCCGCTGTATCCGTGGGTGGCATAAATCCAGCCGTCCCAGCCCCACCGTGGGTTATTGATCACCGCATGCGTGTCACCCGTGCCGAGCTTGGTGTATAACGTTTCCACCTTATCCGCCCGGTCATCACCGTCCGTGTCACGCAGGAAAAGAATGTCCGGCGCCTGGGTCACAATCACCCCGTCTTTGTAAAAAACGAGGCCCGTCACCAAATCAAGGCCTTCAAAAAAGATCTGCTTCTTGTCCATGACCCCGTCACCGTCCGTATCCGTCAAAATGCTGATCTTGTCGCGGGCCGGACGATCTTGCACGCCGGGAGTGGCATCAATACCGCCGTTGTCCTTCCATTCTTTACCGCGATAATCCGGGCGCATGCCACGGCGACCGTTCGGGTATTCCGGAGTTTCCGCCACCCAGAGCCGACCGGATGCATCCCAGTCGAAATTCATCGGTTTGTTGATGAGCGGCTCGGCCACCACCAGCGACATATCGAAGTCAGGGTGAACTTCCAGGTTGGCCAGCGTCTCCGCCGGTTTTTGCGGGCCGCCTTCTGGATAACGCAGCGACGACAACTCTTCCGGAGTGCAAAATTCATCTAGGTTGTCGCGGTGTCCAGCCCAAGCCAGACCACGCAGAATCACGGCACGATGATGAGGCAGCGCAAAGTTTTTGTACAGGTGACCCGGAATGCTGACAAACGACCGGTACGGACGGCTGCCGCCCTCGGCCGTTTTTTCGTAAACCCACATCTGGGGCTGAATGTCATAGATGTGCGGTTTGTTCCCTTCCGCCGGCTGCCGACCTTCCAGCACATTCGGCGTATAACTCGTGGCCAACACGCGAGCGTCAGGCAGCACGTCCATGTCATAGTAAATTTCATCGTCGAACTTATAGTTAGACGCGCCCGCGGTAATCGGGTGTCCACCATCAATTCTTTGTGGCTCAACGTAATACAAGTCCATTGGACCTTCGCGCCACTTCGTGCTGTTAGGCACCCAAGAGCCGCCGATAATCGATTTCCACCACGGCGGATTTTTGAACGAAACGGTGGCCGTGTGGAGCACCACCAGACCGCCGCCGCGCTTGACGAAGTCATTGATCATGACTTCCTGCTCCGGAGTGGCATCGCCCCCTTCCTGAGCGTAAGCGACGATGACATCGACGTCCTTGATCTGCTCCGGGGTCGGCCAGTCCATGGCTCCCGTCGCCTTGGCGCCACGTTCATTCAACAACACCTGCCATTCCTTGAGGAAACGAGGGTGGGCGTGGACTTCGGTCCCCCGATTGCTCATGCCCCCCCGGATAAAGACTCGCAATGGCTCGGCCGCCATGGCCTGTACAGTGAGGACAGCAGCCGCTAGTGCCAGCAGGCCGCGTCTAAAGTGGCTTAATATTGGGTTCATTGGAGAAATGATCGGAGATTCATGGCCGCACCGTGCGGAAGGGAATAATGACGTTTTGCGCGCCAACTGCAAGAGATTGAAATCCCATCCGCAGAGACCCGAAGAAGACGGTGATTCTCCTATGCCCGGGCAGGAATCAGTGTCATCCCGGCCGAAATGACCTACGGTCCAGCGCATGAAGGTGATGGATCTTGCCCTGGCCAGCATGGCACTGCTGGTCCCAACCCCCGCCCTGAGCACGCCCGCGGCCCCTGACCACTCCAACCCGCCGCCGCTCGCCGCCAGCGCCGGACCCGCCGTGACTTTCCACCAGTCGCTAGCCGATGGCTGGAATGACCGCCGCATCGACGCCACCCAGGCCAGCGCCGTCTTCGCCCACGTCTTCGCCCACCTGCCGCCCGAAGTGGATGTCCATCCCACCGAAAATTATTACTACTGGCAGCTGGCCATCGACGGCCGCTCGCTCCATGGCAACTTCCGCCTCGTCGCCGGACGCCGCGAACACGGCGAAATCGCATTCGCCTGCGGCGAACCCACCGAATTCCTCGAGCCCAACGAACACGCCGAACGGTTGATTCATAACAAGGTATTCACCGCCAAAGACGGCGTGGTCGTTGAAATGACCGACCCCTTGACCGTCAAGGTTTCATATAAAAATAAAACTGTCGTCTTCCATTTAAATCCACTCCCGCAAACGCCACCAACCGGGTTCACCCTGCCATCGACAGAGAAATTTTTACAACGCATTCAAGATGAAAGCGGTTTGCGATTCTATTTGCTCTACCACACCACGGCGCATTATTTTTTCTGGGTGCTCGATGAGGAAACGCCTGTACCGGAGCATTTTCGTCCGCTGACAGAGGAGGTGGTGATCGGACGGCGCACGGGATTCATCTTTTGGTCGCAACATTCTGTCGGGGAGCGGCGGATTTTGGCTTCGGTGCGCCGGCGATGCCTGCACCGCAATGACTATTACGACGGACCTTTTGACCAGCTAGCCGACAATTTTGTACAGGGTGACGGCTTGCGTCCGTGGATTGAGGAGGCCATGCCATGGTATAAAGGCCGGGTCGATCCGAGGGGGTATCTCACCGACGGCCCGGCCCCCCGGCGGGTGGCGCTGACGGCTTACGGGCAGCATGACGAGCCCAGCGAGGCCCTGACTTTGATTGAGCAGGCGCTCACTCTGCCGGATCCCATCGGGCATCTAGCCCGCGGAGGCGGGCCGCCACCGAGCGGCCGCTGAGCGGAAGCCCGGTTCAGCGCGGGCGGCGGCGGTTGAGAGCCGATCGAATCATCATCCACTCACCGATGTTTGAAAATCAACACCAGCGCAGGCCAATCATCACCCCGAGCCGGTAACCCGCCCGGAGACAACCCCAACCCTGCAGCCAGGATCCCCCCGGCGCATCGGGAAAAATCCCGGAGGCAAGCAGGCCACTCCCCCCATCGCGCCAGCACCGCATCCTCTTGTGCACCGCTTAAAGCATGGTACTAAAAAACCTTCCCCATGAGCCCGACGCCTATCGAAATCCTCGCGACCGTATTTTTTGCCTTGGCTGTCATGCATACGTTCATGGTGAAGCGATTCGCCCACTGGGCGCATCAATTCCCCAAAGGTTCGGTTCAAGAAAACTTACTGCACTTCCTCGCTGAGACAGAGGTGGTTTTTGGCATCTGGGCAGCCGCTTTGTTTTCCGGGCTGGCCGCCATGCAAGGGTCGATTCACAGCGCCGTCGTGTACATTGAGGGCCTGAATTTTAACGAACCGAAATTCGTTTTTATCGTCATGGTGGTGGCCGCCACACGTCCGATCGTGAAGCTAGCCGAAAATTTTATTGGGTGGGTCGCCCGGCTGCTGCCCGGACCAGAAAGCCTGACGTTCTATGTGGCCGCTCTCATCGCCGGCCCGCTGCTCGGCTCCCTGATTACCGAACCCGCCGCCATGACCCTGCTGGCCCTCGTCTTGAAACGGCGGTATTTTGACCAAGGCATCAGCCTGCGGCTGGCCTACGCCACCCTCGGCCTGCTCTTCGTCAATGTCTCCATCGGCGGCACCCTGACCCACTTCGCCGCTCCCCCCGTCCTCATGGTCGCCGCCAAATGGAACTGGGACACCTTGTTCATGCTGGAACACTTTGGATGGCGCGCCGCCCTCAGCTGCGCGGTCTCCACGCTGGTCGTGGCCGCTGTTTTCCGAAAGGAATTGCTGGGCATCAAAGTGGCACCATCCACCTCGGGCGCCGTGCCGGTCATTCTCACCGTTCTGCACCTCTTCTTCCTCGCTCTGGTCGTGGCCTTCGCCCATTACCCTGACATCATTCTCGGCGTTCTCATGATCTTCCTCGGACTGGTCACGGCGACCCGTGAATACCAAGATCAGCTTAAATTGCGTGAAGGTCTGCTCGTCGGGTTTTTCCTTTCCGGCCTCGTCGTCCTCGGCTCACTGCAAGCCTGGTGGCTCAAGCCACTCCTGACCAGCTTGGACGGATCCAGCCTCTACTTCGGCGCCACCGGACTGACCGCCATCACCGACAATGCCGCGCTCACGTATCTCGGAACGTTGGTCGAAGGCCTCAGCGATGAACTCAAATACGCCCTGGTCGCCGGGGCCGTCACCGGCGGTGGCTTGACCGTCATTGCCAATGCTCCCAATCCCGCCGGCGCCGGCATCCTCCAGTCGTCCAAAGCCTTTGGCAATGAAGGTATCAGCCCACTCGGATTGCTCATGGGAGCCCTGTTTCCCACCGCCGTCTCCATCGTCTTTTTCTGGTTCGTCCGGTAAATCACCTCCGCCCGCACCTCCGCCTCCCCGCGACCCCGGCGCCCGGCCCCCGGCAACCGGCACCGGCGTGATTTTTTCCTTGAGCCCGGTGGCGGGTACCCTCAGCATGTCGTGACCCTCCCGTCACACCCCGAATCAGCCATGCCCACGCCCCGCACCCCCGCCGCCACCTCCCGCCGCCGCTTTCTCCAAACCGCCGCCCTCGGAGCCGCTGCCGTCCCGTGGTCCCCATTGCTCCGCGCCCAAGGCGCCAACAGCGACATCCGCGTCGCCGTCATCGGGACCGGCGGCCAAGGCAGTGGCCACGCCTCCCGCCTCCTCAAAGATACCAAAGGCTGCCGCTTCGTCGCCGCCTGCGACGCCGATTATAACGCCTCCGAACGCAACAAAACAGCCGCCTCCGCTCTCGGTCAGAACATCCAAACATACATCGATTACCGACGGCTCCTCGAAAACAAAGACATCGATGCCGTCATCATCGCCACTCCCAATCACACGCACTCCCTGATCGGCATCGCCGCCCTCCAAGCCGGTAAACACGTCTACGTCGAAAAACCCGTCTCGCACAACATCTGGGAAGGACGCCAACTCGCCACCGCCGCCGCCCAATCACCCCAGCTCATCGCCATGCACGGCATGCAACGACGCTCGTCCGCCGGCTGGGCCGAAGTCGCCGAATTCGTGAAAACCCCCAACGGCCCGCTGGGGAAACTCATCCTCAGCCGCGGACTCTGTTACAAAAAACGCGACAACATCGGCAAAGTCAATGCCCCCCAGCCAGTGCCCCCAGGCGTCGATTATAACCTCTGGAGCGGCCCCCGCGAAATGCTGCCCATCATGCGCCAACGGTTTCACTACGACTGGCACTGGCAGTGGCCGTATGGCAATGGCGACATCGGAAATCAAGGGCCCCACCAGCTCGACGTCGCCCGTTGGGTCATCGGCGATCCATCCGAATTGCCCAGTGAAGTGCTCTGCCTCGGAGGCCGCTTCGGTTATGAAGACGACGCCACCACCGCCAATACCCAGATCGCCTTCTTTAATTACCACCCCGTACCCGTCATCTTCGAGGTCCGCGGCCTGCCCGAGAAAAACATGGATTTTAAACTGGGCACCTCAAAATTCCGCGTCGGCACATCCGGGATCGACGTCGGCAACATCCTCCACTTCGAGGGCGGTACCATCGCAGAAAATATCGCCTACGATACCGAAGGGAAACGCGTCCGAAAATTCGGCGAAATGGGCGGCGAATCACACCAGCAAAACTTCATCGATGCCATCAAAGCCGGAAAACTCGTCGCCGACGGCCATGGCGTGCTGACCGGCCACCACGCCGCCAGCCTCGCTCACATGGCCAATATCAGCTACCGCCTCGGCCAACCAGTCGATCCCGCCAGCGTCAAACCGTCACTCGAAGGCCACACCGCCGCCCTCGAAACATTCGAACGCATGCAACAACACCTGTCCGATAATGGACTCGACCTCGGAGCCCTCAAACCCGTGGCCGGCGCACGCCTCACCTTCGATCCCAAAGCAGAACAATTCACCGGAGCCCTCGCTGCCGAGGCCAATGCCATCGTCAAAGAAACATACCGCGAGGAATTCTCAATCAAGGTCTAACCTCTTCATCCTCAGATCAGGTGGCCAAGCCGCCACTGTAGCCGGGTACGGTGGCCCCGGTTTACACACGTGGCCCCTAGGCCACATCCTTCAAAACACGGATCCGAATCCGCTTTTACGCAGCCGGTCACCTGCTCAAAAGACGTTCGGCGCCGCGACCGGGGTCAGCGACCCACGGCTACAGAAGACCCCAATACGAAACAACGACCCAGGCGGCAAAGCCGCCACTGTAGCTGGGGACGATGG
>CAJBME010000196.1 GCA_903954065.1 uncultured bacterium | reverse complement strand
CTGGGGAACATAGAGGGTGTCACCAAGCCTTGATTATGTTGATCTCTGCCATGCAAGGGCTCAGGCTGCAAGGGAAGCCCTTCTACCTGGTCAGCACAGATGTCAAAGGCGCATTCAGTGGAGTACCCACTGCCTTTGCAGGGCAGCGCTATGAATCGATGGGGATCTCTGACACGAGCCGGCTCTTCAAATTCTTACAAGCCATAGATGTGAACAGCACGATTCGGGTCCGGGTGCGGCACGGTTTTTCAAGGGCGGTGGCCAAAGGTGAGGTCGGCATACACCAAGGGGAGGTGTTGTCACCCGGCAAGTACGGCTGGTCGTTGGATCCACTCCTGGTGTACTTGGACAAAGTTGCTGAGAAACACAAACTGGGCATTGACATGGCGAGCCTCCGTCTGGATGGGCAAGATGTACCGTTTACAGGCTCATACAGCATCGAGGCGCCACATGGTACGGTCGTTTTCTACACTCAGGGTGGTCGACTTGTCGCTATTGCCTTCGCGGATGACGTTTGCCTCATCGCCAAGTCGCCGGAGGAGGCACAGACTCTGCTGCATCACGCGCAGTACTACTATGTCGCCGCCAGCGCCACGCTCTGTGCGCCCAAATCGGTGTGGACCGGTACAAAGGCTCCCGAACCGTGGAAGATTGAGTTCCGACTACACGAGCAAGCAACAGCGGACGACTATGCGAATCTAGAAGGTCACTGCAGGGCGTGGAGGAGAGGACGTGCAGAGGTGCTGGGCATCAAGGGGAGCCTGCGGTCAGCCAGTGTGCACCAGCACACCCCAGGGGTGGTCACGCTCACGCAGGACAACTTGTTCCTGACCGGTCTGGGAGACCCGGTGGTATGGATGGAGAGAGAGTGCAAACCTCTGGGGTATCAGGACACGCTACTAGCGTATTTGGAACGACAAGCGGTAAGGCTGGAACGGTGGGAGGTTCTTCATCGACCCCTACATCCCATCAACCCGCACACGGGGGAGCGAGAATATCTTAAATGGGTGGCGTCGGACCAGCCCATAAAATATCTTGGAATACAGCTCACGGCCACGTTGGACTGGACGGCGGAGTACGAGGCCGTGATGGGCCAACTAAACCCTCTACTTCGGCAGGTGCGAGCGGGCAAGCGGTTAGGTTTGGCGTGGGATGTGTTTGTCCAAGCGGCGGCGGCTAAGGTAATGGGTAAAGTTACTTACCACACAGCAGTGGTGCCCTTTGGGTCGGACCGTATGCAATGCCTGAACAACAAGATCACGGCTGCCTTCATGATCACGGAATCCGCCAGTCCTCATCAGATGCGATGCCCGCAGCCGATTGGGCTTGGAATCCCGGATTTGGCCACACGCACGGCTCAGCAGCGTATCAACTTGGCAATAACGGCTCTACACTCCAGGGGCATGGAGGGGCAAGCACTGAGGTGGTGCTTACGGACGGTGCAGGGTGCTACCGGACGATTCCCGTGGGAAGCGGCGGCTTTTTGGGTCCCCCCGGCGGTGAACGGCTTCGTGGAGGCTGTGACTCAATCGCTACAAGAGGTGGACCTGCTCATCCGTACCTCGTCGTCACTCTTTCCGCAGAAGGACGGCGAGCCCGATGAGGGGTCGTATGAGCTGGGCATCAGCCTTGACGCACCGGTGGCTCAACGCATTCGACTGGTGCAGCACATGGCGAACGGACATAGGGTATCCAAGGCAACGCTGGAAAATCTGGAACGACAGCGGACGACGCTGACGCTTCGGGGTCTGGAGAAGCATCTGCTGGAGGTGCCCCGCAGACCGTTGGCGGCGCGATCAAGGCACCCGCTGTGGACCACCCGCCAATCGTTACACCCGGCAGCAACTCTGGCTCAGTACACGTCGATATCGGACGGCACTGGCAACAAGGTGATAGGTATGTGTCAGATTAGTGGAGGCGCCCAGTTCCCGACCCTGGCACGCATTCATGCCGGCGACACCTCGGTTGAATCTGAACTCGCGGGGTTGATTTTCTCATTGGAGGCACTCAAGACTCAGAGGGCACCGGTGGAGCAGGGGGTCATGTACTCGGACTGCCAGTCCGCGATGGCTGTCTATCAACAAACAAGAAGCCACCTCTTCAACCCCATGGCAAGCCCTCAGGGACGGAACAGTATTCTTCAGCTCTACCTGGCGGTCTTCCATCCCTTTAATCCAGAAACGGACTTCCCGCTGCGATACATACCGGCCCACTGTGACGATCTGGACCAATCTCTCATTTCGGAGGATGAGCTATCTATCTTCCAAGCTCATTATCAATGTGATGAACTGGCACCGGAGGCACGGAGTATCCGACCGGTGGAGGAGGTTACTTTCTTTGAGATTGACTTCGAATCCATCCTCTGCAAGACTGACACAGGATGTCGACTCCGTGAACCAGTTGAAGACTACCTACACAAACTGAGCAGGGACGTGAAGTTCCATGGCAGGATGACACGAGAGCATCGCACGGATTCTTTAGGCGTGTCGTGGGTGGAGATTCCCTGGGGTGAGATCTACCTCCCGTCTACTCACACCTCCTGGGACTCGCGGCGGGCGTTCAATCCGGCCTTACGGAACAGTATGGACTGTATGGTGGCTCTTGGTCAGCTAGAAAGTTTGAAACGGCTGCAACCAGGTGTCCTGCACGGGGCCGGCAAGTCCATTAATCCGTACCGACTTCGAACCATCGGAGGCCTGGCACCTATCACTCAAGCGCCTCGACGAAAGGACCGGCCGGTGGTTGCGGACAAATGTCCGTTCTGTCGACGAGCCCCGGTTGACTCGTTGCAGCACGCAATGCACGAGTGCCCAATGGACGCATGGCCGGAGCACAGTGGCTGGGCCCGGGAGGCAGTGGCCTGCATGAGGGAACGGTTCTTGGTTAGCACAATGACGGCGCTACTTGAGCTGGCCTGTCCTATCAGCTCTGGGGCAAGTTCCCTTCGGGCCCCCACAGCACAACGCAGCCGGAAGCGGACCTTAACCTCGATCAATACCACGTCTTACGCAGAAGTGCAACGGGTCCAAAAGGAGCGGACCACGCCGAACGTGGCGGACCTAGGTGCACAGAAGTGGTTCTCGCTGCAAACGTGCTCAATTGCGCGGAAAGAGGTCGCGGTCCGCAATGCTCAGGCGGGTGGCACATTCTTTCCGGCGGCGAATCTGTTAAGGGATGCGTGCAGGCGACAGAAGGAAGAACTGCAGGAGGCCAGAACGGTTTGGGAACAACGCACAGGGCGTCGGTTGGGCGCGGACGGACGGGACGATGAGCTCCTGTCCTGCCTGCGCCTGGAGTCGAGAAGCTCGGATGACGAGAAACTATTGGCGAGCGAACCGATTGATAGACTCACACTGTTCGAGCAGGCACTGGAAAGCTGGACGCGGTGCTGGGGCGCTACACCTGTCCTACATAGCCTATTCCCTGACGCATGGCGGGGTATCATCATTGTGGAAGTCGACCCGACGAATCCGAGCCCGAATGCCTTCCTTGCGCGCCACCCACACTCTTGGGGATACGCAGGTTGG
>CAJBME010000195.1 GCA_903954065.1 uncultured bacterium | reverse complement strand
TCCCTCATAGAGACACTCCTGAAACTTGCTACAGCGTGGGTGGTACCGAGGGTCAAAGCACGCATGCTCCAACACAGGCGACCGGAGGCTCCTATGGCACCGTCTCCGGCGGAAGGGTGGGCAGACCGGGGGCAATTTTTCGATTCGGGAGGATCGGGTCGAGGGTGCATACAAGCGGTCGTCACGGTGGTGTCGGTGCTGGAAGGCCTCATCGCTCTCGACCAGAACTTTGCATATGTGGCCCTGGACGTCAAGGCGGCGTTTCCCAGCGTTCCCACAGAGTTCATGGACCGCACCTACAAAGGCATGGGCATGGAGGGCACAGATGAGCTGGACGGCCTCCGACAGTTCCTGCAGTCTATCGACTGTAAGAGCACGATACGAGTGCGGGTACACCATGGTTTCAGCATTGCGATCTTGAAAGGACTGATAGGGATCCACCAAGGCGAAGTCTCGTCGCCCATGAAATATGGGATATCGACAGACACGCTGCTGAGGTATCTGGCCTTCCTAGCGGATCAACATGATGCGGGCATCTCGCTCACAGAGATACGCCTCGGAGACCAGACGCTGCCGTTTGAAGGTACTCTCACCATCGAAACGGCTCGAGGTACCATCACACTCATCACACAAAAGGGCAGATTGGTGGCGATCCTCTTCGCGGACGACCTCTTCATGATCGCGCAAAGCACGGAGAAACTGCAGCTACTGCTCAATGGGGGCTGCATGTTCTATACCGCGGCCTCGGCGGCACTCTGCGCCCCAAAGTCGAAGTGGTCCACGAATACACGGGTGGCGGCATGGGAACTGCACATCGGTCCTTTCCACGATGAGATGCAGGCGGCTGCATGTGCGGCGCAGTGCAGAGGATGGCGGAGACGGATAGACGATGCCCGCATCCCCAGCGTTGAGAAGGTACAACATCGTGCGACATGGGTGAAGATCAAGGGGGACATCACCTTCCTGGTGAGGTCGGGCATCCCGTGCCAGTGGGGGGAGGCGACCAAACCGGCACTGCGGCAGGCGTCGTCACTAAGGCAGCACCTGACGGATTGGACCGCGGGGATCGGACTCGAGGAGGCGCAGATGAAAGTATGCCATGAGCCACTCTACATCGTCGACCCCAAGTCAGGTGAGAAAGGATACCTCGAATACGTGCCGCCGGACTGCCCAATTAAGTATCTCGGCTACCTCATCTGCGCGGACCTAAACTGGAGGCCGGCTCTTGAAGCGGTACACGCCAAACTGGATAAGCTGCTGAGGCAAGTCCGCCGAGGCAAGCAACTGGGTCTCCCAAGGGACCTGTTCCTACAGGCGTGTAACAGCAAGATTGGTGGCATGCTCGGCTACTACTTGGTGGGCATCCCGACCAGCGATAGAGAGATGACCAACATCAACAACAAGGTGGCTCAGGCCTTCTCACCCGTCAAGAGCCTCAGCCCGCACCAGATACGCATGCTGCCGCCCATCGGATTGGGGGTCATGGATGTCGAGCTGGACATCGCTCAACGACGCATCAAGATGGCCACTGACACGCTTCACTCGAACGACGTGGAAGGCTCGGCGCTACGATGGTGCCTAAGAGTGTTACAACTAGTGCACCAAGTCCCGCACTTCTGGTGGAGTGACCCGCGTGTGGCAAGGACGGGTACGAACAGAGGCTTTGTGGAAGGGGTCACACAGTCGCTGAAGGTGATGGAGCTAGCGATCCTATGCACCACGGAGTGGTTCGATAGGCCTCCAGCAGACTCCACTCTTTGGGAAAGAGGCTTCAAACCTGACACGCCAGAACAGGACATGCTGCACATTGCAAAGAGGGCGCGGACTCACAGGGTGCACACGCTCAAAGAACTAGAGAGCAAACGACACCTCTTCACGGACTTTGAGGAACACAGGGTGCACCAAGCACTGGAACATGTGCTGCCAACCGACCCGGGACCCCTCTTCACATTGATCAGAAGGCGGGGAAAAAAAGCCCGGCTGGTATGGCCGGGCAGGGCGCTGGG
>CAJBME010000194.1 GCA_903954065.1 uncultured bacterium | reverse complement strand
GCTGCTGCGAAAGGCGGAAAATTTCCTCTGGCGCTATCGCTTTGCGGCGGATGGCCTGAAGGAGGAAGGCCGCTACGATCTGTGGCCTCCGACTTTGCTGAGCCAGCCGCTACGCCGCGCGCTCCAGGACGCAATGAGCCTGCGAGCGGCGACGGACATTCCTCCACTCGGTGACGAGGCGCTGGAGCAACCCGAACCCGGCCCTGGACCTCAGAAGTCTGCAAAGCTCAAACCCGGCACAGAGGAGCGCCTCTCCTGGGGGGATCCAGTGAATGGCCTGCGAGGGGCGCTTGTCAGAATGTCGCCGGAGACGGAGCTGGCCCCCGGCGCGGTCGTGGATCTGAATGTGGTGGTGCAAAATGTCTCGGACGCGCCAGTGAAACTGAGGGGCGGCTCACCTCTCGCCCATGTAAATCTGAAAGCAGTGCGGAGGGACGGCACGGAGGCTGAGCTGGTGCAATCCATCGTGGATGTGCTGAGCACGATCGACGAGTTCACTCTTCAGCCGCGTGAAGTGGCCGTGATGTCCCTGATGTCCGTGGGGATCGGAAAGCATGACGCGAACGCAAAGAGCGCCCACGGTAGGTCCATCGGCTATTGGTTGCCGGACGAGAGAGCGGTGACGGGCTTCAAGTCGCAACTCACATTCACAGGCGCGTCTTCGAGCTCTTGGTCGGGGTCGCTGGCTGCCGAAACTCCGAAAGGCACAGCGGCGAAGCTCAAGCTGGAGCTTTATGGCCGTCAGAAGGGACAACAGGAAGTTTTTCTCACCCGCGATGTGGAGGCACCCGTATCCAATGAAACGAAATCCGCAAACCAGCCCAAGGCAGACGCAGTGCTGGACCGCACGAAGCTCGAAGGCACTTGGGAGGGAGAAAAGGACGGTGTGACCGTGAAGGTGGAGTTTCAGTGGCTCTCCGAGCACCAGCAGGTCCGATGGGAGGTGAAACGGCCCAGCTCCAGCATCGCCGCAGATATGTCTGTCGTGGTCGCACCAGATGGCAACTCCGCGGAATTCATCTTCCGCAAAGGGCTGGGAGGTGAGGCCACACAAGGGCGCCTGACCCCGGGAGAAGCCGGGACCCTGAATCTAGAAATCATCCCGAACCCGAACGTGAGGGACCCTGGATACCCGGCAGTGAAAGGACTCGTTCTCAAGCCGCAAAAGCCTACGTAATAGCAGACACCCACTTTTGTGCCGTTATGAGTGGGTGGCGGTTGAGTGCTCCCACTGGGGACCCGGAATCATCAGCGAATTTTCGCCATTCTTCTTCCTCAAGTCCTTTGCGCTTTCCTCGGAACCATCACCAGCTACGTTTGGTGCTAATTCATACACCGGACAAAACCCACCCCTTTCGACAATTCCAATGACAAGTATCCAACAACGTGCCGCCCTGCAGCGACAAATCTGGCAGATTGCCAACGACGTGCGTGGCTCGGTCGATGGCTGGGACTTCAAGCAGTATGTCCTCGGTACTCTGTTCTACCGCTTCATCAGCGAGAACTTCGCGGCCTACATTGAAGCGGACGATCCGGAAATCCATTACGCGAAACTGGCCGACAACGTCATCACCCCGGAGATCAAGGACGATGCCATCAAGACCAAGGGGTACTTCATCTACCCCAGCCAACTCTTCGCTCAGGTCCTCGCCACCGCGAATACCAACGAGAGCCTGAATACCGACCTCGCCGCCATCTTTTCGGCCATCGAGAGTTCCGCCAACGGCTATCCGTCGGAAAAGGACATCAGGGGCTTGTTTGCGGACTTCGACACCACGAGCAATCGCCTGGGAAACACCGTCAAGGACAAAAACCTTCGCCTCGCCGCTGTACTCACGGGCGTAGGGGGTCTCGATTTCGGCGATTTCGAGGGCAGCCAGATCGACCTCTTCGGCGACGCCTACGAGTTCCTCATCTCGAACTACGCCGCCAATGCCGGAAAATCTGGTGGCGAGTTCTTCACCCCGCAGCACGTCTCCAAGCTGATTGCCCAACTGGCGATGCACAAGCAGACCAGCGTCAACAAAATCTACGACCCCGCCGCCGGTTCCGGTTCCTTGCTCCTCCAGGCCAAGAAGCACTTCGACGCGCACATCATCGAAGACGGCTTCTTCGGGCAGGAAATCAACCACACCACCTACAACTTGGCGCGGATGAATATGTTCCTGCACAACATCAACTACGACAAGTTCAATGTCCAGCTCGGCAACACCCTCACCGATCCGCACTTCCTCGCCGACAAGCCCTTCGATGCCATCGTTTCGAACCCTCCTTATTCCGTGAAATGGAAAGGCAGCGATGATCCCACCCTCATCAATGACGACCGCTTTGCTCCCGCTGGGGTGCTCGCCCCCAAGTCGAAAGCCGACTTCGCCTTCGTCCTCCACGCCCTCAGCTACCTCTCGGCCAAGGGGCGGGCCGCCATCGTCTGCTTCCCAGGCATTTTTTACCGTGGCGGTGCCGAACAAAAGATCCGCCAATACCTCGTGGACAACAACTACGTGGAGACGGTCATCTGCCTCGCTCCCAATCTCTTCTTCGGCACCACCATCGCGGTCAACATCCTCGTGCTCTCAAAGCACAAGCCCGACACCAAGACCCAGTTCATCGACGCCAGCGCCCTGTTCAAAAAGGAGACGAACAACAATACGCTCACCGATGAGCACATTGAGCGGATCATGGAGGTCTTTGACAGCAAGACAAGTGTGCCCCACTTCTCTGCCTCGGTCGATCACGCCACTGTCTCCGAAAAAGACTACAACCTCTCCGTTAGCTCTTATGTCGAAGCCAAGGATACCCGCGAGATCGTGGACATTGCCGAGCTGAATGCGGAACTGGCAACAACCGTCGCTAAGATCAACCGCCTGCGGACGAACATTGATGCCATCGTCGCAGAAATTGAGGGCGAGGAGGTAGCAGCATGAGCAAAAAGAAAAAGAGCGAAATCTCCATCCGTTCCTCCGCCGCGGAATATCTCACCTTTGTAGCGGCTGGGGGCGGCTCTGAGGCTAGCGTAGAAATGCGCTACGAAGATGAAAACGTCTGGCTCACGCAGAAGCTGATGGCCACGCTTTACGATGTCTCCGTCCCCGCCATCAACCAGCACTTGAAGCGCATTTTCAGCGACAGCGAACTGGAGGAAAGTTCAGTTGTTAAGCAATACTTAATAGCTGCCGCCGACGGCAAGAATTACCTCACGAAGCACTACAGCCTGCAAGCCATCATCGCCGTAGGCTTTAAGATCGAGAACGAACGTGCAGTCCAGTTCCGCAAATGGGCAAACCAGATCGTGAAGGATTACACCATCCAGGGCTGGGTGATGGATGCGGAACGCCTCAAAAAGGGTGGAACGCTCACCGATGAGTTCTTTGAGCGGCAGCTTGAAAAAGTTCGTGAAATTCGTCTCTCGGAACGGAAGTTTTACCAAAAAATCACCGACATCTACGCCACCGCTCTCGACTACAATCCCTCCGCCACTGCTACAAAACGGTTCTTTGCTGCCGTGCAAAACAAGATGCACTACGCCGTGCATGGCCAAACAGCGGCTGAGGTGATCGTGGACCGTGCCGATCACCAAAAGCAGAACTTGGGACTGACCACCTGGGAGGCCGCCCCCGATGGGAAAATCCAGCGTTTCGATGTAGCCGTCGCGAAGAACTACCTCTCAGAAAACGAGCTGGGGCAGATGCAGCGCATCGTCTCCGCCTACCTCGACATGGCCGAAATGCAGGCGTTGAGAAAGATCCCCATGACCATGGAGGATTGGGAAAAGCGTCTCAGCGGCTTCCTGCAGCTATGGGATCGTGAAATCCTTCAAGACGCAGGCCGCGTATCTGCCGAACTCGCCAAAGCCCACGCCGAAAGCGAGTTCGAGAAATACCGCATCGTCCAAGACCGCCTCTACGTGTCCGACTTCGATAAACAAATCCTTGCTTTCGAAACCCCAGAAAACAACGCCGCATCACATGGCGAACAGACAACTGACAACCAAAAGTTGACAGTTCAAAAACAGCCTAAAAAAGATAGCCGGAAGAAAGGAGGACAGGCATGAGCGAAATAAGCTATATGGAAAAACTGCTCGATGGTTTTGAGGTGGAGTGGAAGCCGCTGGGGCAAGTTTGCCGCTTCATCAATGGCAGAGCTTACAAGCAGCCAGAACTACTAGGCCAAGGCAAATATCCCGTTTTAAGAGTTGGGAACTTCTTCACAAACGACAAGTGGTATTACTCAAATCTGGAGCTCGACGAAGATAAATACTGCGACACGGGCGATCTTCTATACTTCTCTGCGTCAAATTTTCGGATTCTGTAAGATCTGAAAATTCTCTGTCACCAGTGTTTTGAGATGTTCCCGGTTTTTTCCATTCAGCGAGTCAAGGAACTCATCGAGGGCGTCGGTAAACAGCGTGAAGTTTGG
>CAJBME010000193.1 GCA_903954065.1 uncultured bacterium | reverse complement strand
TTTTTCTTTGACCCGGCCGAAAAGCACAATCTCCTGGCCCACGGCAAAAGCCTTGATCATCCACGGCATGTTGAACCACCGGCAATGAATCGGACCGGCTAGCGGATGTCCCTGAGCGTCATTGACTGTCACTTCGACATGACGGCGATATCCCGCGCGTTTAGCGCTGCAGTCGGTGACGAGTCCGTGCAGGCAGACGGCCTCGACGGTTTCATCGAGGGGAAAGCTGCCAAAGTGTCTTCTATCTTCGTAGCGGCGGGGGTAGTGTTCGAGCAGATCGCGCACGACCTTCATGCCGGCTTGGTGCAGCATGGTCCGCGTTTTGGCTCCGATCGTCGTCGCGGACGCGAGCGGCGAGTCGGGGGTCAGCAGTTCGTGAGGCGGTGTCGGGGCCATGGATGATGTTCGGGTGCAGGAGCGGCCGGATTTTCCGCGGGCGAACGAGTGGTCGGGCGGCTGTCGTTCGCGGCAAAATGGGGGGCAGGTCGTGCGGGGGTGGTGGTTCAAAACGCCGCCCCGGAGCCCCTCCATCACCCATATTGGAACGAATTCCACTGCCGTGATACCACAAAATATCCTCGGGGTCGATGCACCCGATCATTTGCCACCGCCCATTCCTCCGGCATATTGACGTTTTCCCATGTCCAGCATTTACGGTCACGCATTTCGCATCAGCACCTTCGGCGAGTCCCATGGCGGGGGGGTCGGGGTCGTCATTGACGGATGTCCTCCGGGCGTGGCGGTTACGGTGGAAGCCGTGCAAGCGGAGCTGGACCGCCGGCGACCAGGGCAGAGCGAGATTGTCACGCCGCGCCAAGAGGCAGATCGCGCTGAAATTTTGAGTGGTCTGTCCGAGGACGGGCGCACGCTCGGCACGCCGCTGGCCATCCTCGTCCGCAATCAAGACCAGCGGTCCGAGGCGTATTCCGAAATGAAGGACACCTTTCGCCCGAGTCATGCCGATTACACCTATGAGGCAAAATACGGACTGCGCGCGTGGGCCGGGGGCGGTCGCGCTTCCGCGCGGGAAACCATCGGCCGAGTGGCCGCCGCCGCCGTCGCAACCCAAGTCATCCGCCAGGTCGTTCCGGAATTTCAATGTCTCGCTTGGGTGAAATCGGTCCGCGATATCACGGCGGTGGTCGATCCCGCGACCGCCAGTCGCGAGGTTATCGAAGGCAACATGGTCCGGACCGCAGACCCTGACGCGGTGGCTCCGATGATCGCCCTGATCAAAGAAATGCGCGCCGAGGGGAATTCGGTCGGTGGGGTGGTGGAATGCGTGATTCGCGGCGTCCCCGCGGGGTTGGGTGAACCGGTTTTTGACAAGTTGGAGGCTGAGTTGGCCAAGGCCATGCTCAGTTTGCCGGCGACCAAGGGGTTTGAGATTGGCAGCGGGTTTGGCGGCACCTTACTGACCGGCCGCGAACATAATGACGCCTTCCGCATGGAAGAGGGACGTGTCCGCACGACCACCAATCGATCAGGCGGCATCCAAGGGGGCATCTCGAATGGCGAATCCATCGTCTTTCGTGTCGCCTTTAAACCAGTGGCTACCATCATGACCGCGCAGGATACGGTCAACCGGGAGGGCGAGAATACCACCCTCAAAGGCCGTGGCCGTCACGATCCGTGCGTCCTGCCCCGCGCCGTGCCCATGGTCGAAGCCATGGCCACTCTCGTCATCTGCGATCACCTCCTCCGCCAAAGAGCGCAACGCCTCCAATAATGCTCGTCAGTGCCATGCCCGAAATCCCCGGTCACATCCCGCTGCCCGTCCTCGTCGGCCTCTTCGCCGTCGCCATGGCTGTCCTCGCCATGCTCCGCGGCATACTCCGCCTCATCCGCAGTGTGCTCAAACTGGCTCTCGGGGTTGCCGCCGGGGCATTCGTCTTCCTCAAAGCACCAGAATGGCTCGGCTCCACCGTGCCAAATCCATCCGCCACCATGCTCGGCGGTATGAGCCTGCTCGGCGGTGCCGCCGGACACTTCTCGTCCGGTCTCATCCTTGAAAAACTCCTCGGAGGAATGGAATCAACTGGGGCCACCGGCGAACCCCTCTCCAAAAGTAAAATCGCCCTGCTCAGTCTGGTGCCGTCCAGCTTGCTGATGTGGGCCGGGGGCGTCCTCCTGCGGCTCACCGGCTCGCTCAGCGGCATCGCCCAGCTCGATCACGGTACCACCGCCACCCCGCCCGCGTGGCTGACCCAAACCCGCGCCGCCCTCAGTCAAGGAGTCGTCGGCCGGGCCTTTAATTTCCTCGACCCAGTCACTTCACCCGAGGTCGTTCGATTGTGCGAAATCCTCGTCACCTACCGCGATCCCGTCCGCTGGAAATCCGTCAAAAACGACCCATCCATGCAACTCGTCGTGCACCAGCCCGCATTCCAGCGGCTCCTCGACGACCGAGAAGTCAAATTTGCCGTGGGTCACTCGAATTACGCCCGCCTCTTCACCCTTCCGGAAGTTCGGGATGCGGCCACCGATCCCGCGCTCGCTTCCGCCCTGCAGTCAGTGCATCAACCCGAAGTGCGACGCGCTGAACCTGTTACCTGATGCTTGATATCTAATGCCACACACGTGATGACTCATGGCGCTTACAGCCCCACAATCCGCCCTCTCGATCGCGGGGTGGCCCCGGCGGGGTGGCGGCGCATGAAAGTCATGCTCGCGTCTGTCGTTCCGGTGTGATCTGTTTCCCTCTGTCGATTTCCGCTCATTCTGATCTCCTTCATTTCCCATGCCTGTTGCCGACTACATCCCGACCATTGGTCTTGAAATCCATGTCCACCTGAAGACGCGGAGCAAGATGTTTTGCGCCTGTGCCACGAGTTACGGGGATGATCCGAATACTCGGACCTGTCCGACGTGTCTGGGGCTGCCGGGAGCGCTGCCGGTCCTCAACGAGGAAGCCATTAAGATGACGATTCTCACCGGCCAGCTTCTCGGCGCTGTCACTCCGGAATTTTGTAAATGGGATCGCAAAAATTATTTCTATGCGGACATGCCGAAGAATTATCAAATCAGCCAGTATGACCAGCCGTTGGTCGTGGGTGGCCGGATTCCACTGTATGACCAGTATTTTCCGAAACACCAGCGGGGTGGAGCCGGGGCGGACGGGGTGTTGGCGACAGTGCCGCTAACGCGCATTCACCTCGAGGAAGATGCGGGCAAATCGACCCATTTTGGCACCAGTAGCGGGCTTGATTACAATCGGGCGGGCACTCCGCTCATGGAGATCGTAACCGACCCGGCTATTTCCACCGCCGATGAAGCCGCGGCCTTGCTGGCCAGTTTGCGCCAGATCCTCGTCTACGCGGGCGTCTCGGATGCCGATATGGAGCGTGGTCAGATGCGGTGCGATGTGAACGTCTCCGTCCGGAAATCCGCAGCGGAACCGCTGGGGGCCAAAATCGAGCTGAAAAACATCAATTCTGTGGCCGCCGTGCGACGCGCCATCGTCTTTGAAATCGAGCGCCAATGTGGCGAGCTCGATCGCGGTCTGGCCCAGCGTCAGGAGACGCGCCGATGGGATGACGAGCGGGGTGAAAGCACCGACATGCGCGGCAAGGAGGATGCGCATGACTACCGCTATTTCCCAGATCCTGACTTACAGCCGGTGTGTACGACGCAATGGCTCAACGAAGTGCGCGCGCGCCTGCCCGAGCTGCCCCACGCGCTGAGAGCCCGCTTTGGTCACGATTACGGATTGACTCCCTACGACGCCGGAGTACTCACCAGCGAACCCGCCCTCGCCGCTTATTTCGAGGAAGCCGCCGCCGGATCATCCAAAGCCAAATCGGTGGCTAACTGGATCATCAACGAATTGCTCGGCCGGCTGAACGAAGGACAGACAGATTTTTCCGCCAATCCTGTGTCGGCCGCGGCCCTGCGGGAATTGGTCGATTTGGTAGAAGGGGGGGGGATCAGCGGAGCTCAGGCCAAGGAGGTTTTTTCCGAAATGTTTGCCACCAGCGGCGCTCCCGCAGCCATTGTGCAAGCCCGCGGGTTCAGCCAAGTCAGCGACACCGGGGCCCTCGATGGTTTCGTCCAGCAAGTGCTGGCCGCCAATCCGGATCTGGTAGCCCGCATCCAAGCCGGGGAAGCCAAGGTGGTGAACGTGCTGGTCGGCCAGATCATGAAAGCCAGTGGCGGCAAGGCCAATCCCAAACGCGTCAGCGAATTGCTCGCTCAAGCCTTGGGGTAGTCAGCGGCAGTTTCGCCCACCAGCGGTGTCCTGCCTCCGTGGTGTGCTGCCGCCAGCGGCAGGGCTTCTTCAACCTACAAGAAAACTCCTCGATGGGCGGCGTCCATCCGGCAGCCGCCGCGCTTCGGTCGCCGCGGTTACGCTACCAGCGGGGCCAGCTGCTCGCGGCACCACTGTCCATTTTGCAGGGTCACGCCATCCGGGTCATCGATGGCGCCATGGGCTTCATCTTCGCAAATGATCCAGCCTTCGTACTTCCGCAGGACGAGCCACTCGGTGATCTTATGGAAGTCGATTTTGCCCGTGCCCATTTGCGACCATGGCTCAGGGCCGTTGCCGGAAAAATCTTTGTAATGAATGTGGTTTACGAGGTGGGCCCATTTGGTCAGCGTCGCGATGATGTCCATGCCGCCGCGGGCGATGTGGCCGACATCAGGCGTCCAGCCGGTGACGCGAGGATCAAGGCTGCTGAGGACGACGTCGTAATCTTCTTGGGTCCGGACAATCGACGATGCTGGGCTGTTCGGATGGTAGGAGCATTTGAGGCCCAAGTCAGCGGCCCGTGCCGACACGCGGTTCACGTTGCGCGCTACGTTCAGACGCCGACGCTGCAGGTCATTCACGCGTCCGCTCGGCAGCGTGACCGTCCCCAGCATGGCTCCGGGAAAATGCTTCAGCAGGTCCAGCGTGAAGTCAGCCGCTTCTCGCTCGGCTGGCGTCTCATCTTCCGCGTCCCACGCACACACCAACGCCAGCCCCGCCAGCTTCATGTTGTGCTCCTGCAAAGCGTCTTTCAACCGGATCGGGTCACAGAAATCACCCAGCCAGTACCGGCCGCACCCCAGCGCCTTTTCCGAAATCTCCAGCACCATCGGCTCGATCCCGGTAAATCCCGCCTCGGCGGCGACTTTGATCATGTGGTCCAGCTTGTTGTCATAGCCCTTGCCAGTGCCTTGCATGAACCAAGTATACACCTCGGAGCCGAATTGAATGTTTGCCATGTGATGATGGGGGGATGTAAGGGGTTAAAATAAATCAGGCGTGGAACATCATTCCACGGCCCAGCCTTATTTAAAGCGCCAAAGCCCGTCGCTGTCCAGAGTGGTCATCCACCGGTTTGTTTTTTCCTCGAAATTCCTCTGCAGCCAGCTCTTTTCTGGAATGGCGGTCGTCCGGCTGAACGCAGCGCGTACCCCGCACGGCGTCGCCCCTCTAGTCGGTCGTTTGTTCGCACCACGCCCACCTCCGCGTCTCCCGTGAATGGCCCAGAATGAACGAATATCTGTTGACAACCGTAGGGTCGAAGCATGCTAGAGGCTTCTCGCATTCTTGTGTCGCAAGAGCCGCTCTGGCCGCCCCCTCCAGTCCGCCCCATGTCATCCACTGCCCTCAAATCCATTGCCTTCGCCGCCGTGCTCGGGACCACCCCGGTGTCGGCAGCCTTGATCCTCACCACCGGCAGCGGGGCCCCCACACTTTCCGACGCCAGCTCAGCCAGCGATGAATGGACTCCCTCCGGCATCGGCAATGCCCATGGCGCGCCGCCATTAGCCTCAGCGGCCCCCTCAGCCTCATCGTTCACACTTCCCGCTGACGAAGGCCCCCAGCTCTTTTCCCGCGCCCCAGTCGTCGCCCCCATCGCCTCCTCCGCCGCCGTCTACAGCAGCCATCCCACTGCCACTAGCACGCCCAGGGCCCGCGCAGAAGACGGTGTTATCGATCGATCACCGCTGGCCATGCCCGGAGGAACTCACCTCGCGGCCGGTCCTGTGTCGTTCGTCAACATGACCAGCTACCGCACGCTGTTGGTCCTCATGCCAACCGCCGGAGATGTCGCCGCCGTCGACTCCCTGCAGCCACTCTCCATTCACCCCCCCGCCAGCGACGGGGCCCCGCCACCCGAAGGAAGTACGGCCGCCGTCACCGTTCCCGAACCGTCCACCGCCATCCTCTCCCTCGCCGCCGCCCTCACCAGCCTGCTGCAACGTCGACGCCGCTGACGTTGTGCGGCAGCATCGCTGCCCACACCGGTCCGCTTGAGGCGTCGCTGCCGCTCACGAGGCAGCTTGAGCATCGCTCCCGTTCATGGAGCATCGCAGGCGGCTATAACGCCATCCCCGCGCCGCGGACGTCAACGTACGCCCACGTTATGCACCACGCCCCGAGACACCACGCCCCAAGTCCCGCCGTGCGCCTCACCTCACGCCAGCCCAAGCCGGGCCGCCGGGCGCAAACGCGTGCCTATCCCGCGTCCCTCAACCAGTTCCGCCAGCTGGCCGGGTTTCCGGCCATTCGCAATCACCACCTCCACTCCCGCGGCTACTGCTTCGGCCGCCGATCCGAGTTTGCTCGCCATCCCACCTGTCGAATGCACACCTTTCTCGGGTCGAATATGATTCATCACCTCAGCCAGCGCCGTGACCTCAGGAATCAGCTGGCCGGCCTCATCTAGCAGCCCGTCGACACTCGTCAGCAAGAGCAACAAATCCGCTCCTGCCAGGCGGGCGACCCCAGCCGATAGGCGGTCGTTGTCGCCGACTTTCAGTTCCTCGGTGGCTACTGAATCGTTTTCGTTGATGATCGGAATAACATTCTTGAACGACAGCAACCGTTCCAGGGTATTGGTCAAGTTTTCCCGGCGGGTCGGTTGTTGCAGATCCTCATTGGTCAACAACAACTGGGCCACCAGTAGTCCGTGACGCGAAAAAAGTGTCTCATACCGCTGCATTAACCGCGTCTGCCCTACCGCCGCACACGCTTGCAAGGTCGCGGTGTCCTCCGGTCGCTTCACCATCCCAAAGGCCATCCCCCCAGCCGCCACCGCGCCGCTGCTCACCACGATCACCTCATGCCCCGCACTGCGCAATCCACTCATCGCGTACGTCAATTGCTCAAACTGCACTTCATCCAAGCCAAACCCGCTCGGGTGAGCCAGAATGCCGCTGCCAAATTTTACCACAATGCGCCTCGATTTCAGTTGCATAAGAAGCTGGTCACTATTCATTAGACCCCCGCCCGGGCAACAAAAGAAACGCCCGATCGTAACGCCCATCACCCTGCCTCCCACAGCATTTTTGGTCTCGTAGCTCAATGGATAGAGCACCGGTCTCCGAAGCCGGGGATGCAGGTTCGATTCCTGCCGGGACCACCAGAGTATACAACGTGAGGTTAAGGGGTTACGCAGAAAAGGAGCATTGAACGACGATGTATCTTACGGCAGCAAAATGCACCCTTTTGAAGCCAAAACAGCACAGGAACAGCACGGGCGGGCGGCTCGCCAGAACTGGTCACCCAGCTCTTCAATGCGGCAGTGGCGACCGGTCGGGTGATGTGGCTCAAGGGTTTCGATACTGTCCTGCCTCGACTCTACTCAGACGTGGGTTTCCGCGCCGAGGCTCGGCTCCCGTTCAACGAGGAGTATGCGCCCGATGGGTGGAACTTCGACACCTACCAGAAGTCCACAAGGGGTGACCCGATTTCGTCTTCATGCGAAACGTGGGCAACCCTCAGCGGTATCAGCCAGAGGACGGCGCGGTGGTGGATGATTACGATGCCGGCACTGCCGCCTACCGCGTTATTGTGCCGAGGCGGCGAATGTCCGACAATTGCCGATGATGGGTTTGGTGTTGTTGATAGGAAGTTGCCTCTGGGCGCGCGCTGGGATTGGGTGCGTGGGTTATGGGGAGGTGGGGTGGGTAGGGGGCTGGCTTCGTCATGGGTGCTGGTGGTCACCGCGGTCATGGTGGTCTTCAGGCTGATCGGGGCGGTGGCGGCCCCGGAGATGCGGCGTGTCGTGTGCGTTTTCTGGCCTCCGCGGTTCGCGCTTGGACCTTTTCGGGCTTTGCGGCAATAAATGCGTTGTTGCCCACAAACCTTCGGATAGGCTCGCCAGTTCTTGGAAAATTGGCACACCATCACCCTGTCGACGTTTGCCCACGAGATCGAGGCGCTCGAGTTCGTGCGGACGGGGCTTGGGGCGTCGAGTCAGGCGTATGCCAACTTTACGTTTATTGGGCTCGATGGGTCGCTGAATGAGGTTGATCTGCTGGTGATTGGGCCTTGGGGGTTCTTTTTGTGTGAGATCAAGAGTCGGCCGGGGGTGGTGCGGGGTGATTCGCAGACGTGGCGGTGGGTGGACGGGAGCCGGGTGTTTTCGGCGGACAACCCGCTGCTCTTGACGCAGAGGAAGTGTCAAAAGCTGAAATCGCTCCTCCAGAAGCAGCGCGCCTTGAGGGACGTTCAGGTGCCGTTCTTGGAACCGGTCGTTTTTCTGTCGCATTCGTCGAACACGTTGGATCTGCCGCCGGACGCCCGGCAGCGGGTTTTCCTGCGCGATACTACTGCCCGCCCGGGGATCCGCGCCGCCCTGAACCAGCGCCAGGGCGATGGCCTGAAGTCGTTCACCACTCCTCCGATCGCTCGCCCCCAGCTTTCCGCTGTACTCCGCGCGATCACCGAACTCGGGTTGAAGCCGAAGTCGAGCGCCCGGCAGGTCGGCGACTATGAACTGGGGCGCCTGCTTTATGAGAGCCCGGCCCATACCGTGCAGGACTGGGAGGCAACCCACGTCACCGCCAAGGCCGTGCCGCGGCTGGCCCGACTGTACTTGATTGATTCGGTCGCCACGCCGGACGACCGCGAGCGGCTGGCCAAGGCTGCCCGCAAAGACTTTGAGTTGATCGAGCCCCTCGACCACCCGGGCCTGCTTCGTGCCGAGACCATGGTTTCCTCTGAACGCGGACCGGCCGTCATCTACCGGTACCCGACCGGGGCGCGGCGACTCGATCACTTTCTGGCGGAAAAGGGCGAATCGCTCAGCATCACCGACCGGCTGTCTCTCTTGCGCCAGGTGGCCGAAGCCATCGCCTACGCCCATGACCACCGGGTTATCCACCGCGGCCTCACTCCGCAGAGCATTCTGGTCAGCGAGGTGGACGGACAAGGCCTGCGTGCCCAGATCTACAATTGGCAGCTTGGCAGCGGGCTCATCACCCAGACAGCGGGCCCCGGCACGCGCAGCCTGCATGCCACCGACCTGTTGGAGGATGCATCCACCGCCTACCTCGCTCCGGAAACCATCTCGGGCGTTAATCTGGACGCGCCCGAGATCGATTCGTTTTCACTGGGAGCCCTCGCGTTCCGGCTCTTCACCGATCAACCTCCTGCGCGCTCGGCCCTCGAGCTTTCCAGCGTACTGCGCGAGGAAGTCGGCGGCGGCTTGGATGTTGCGTCGGTCAAAGACGGTCTGCCGCGCTCGCTGGTGGAACTCATTGGATATTCCACCAATCCTGACGCCTCCGTCCGCTACACTGCCCGCGAGTTCGTGCAGCAGCTAGACGAGGTAGAGGACGAGTTGACCCGGCCTGAACCCAGACACGTTCAGGACCCCCGAACCGCTCGGCCCGGCGATGAGATGGAAGGTGGACTCCGCGTTCTCCGCCGCCTCGGCTCCGGCTCCGTTTCCGTCGTCTTCCTCGTCCAGTCGCCCGAACATAAGGAACCTCAAGTTCTCAAACTCGCCGCCCAGCCTGATTACAACAACCGCCTGCGCACCGAGTATGAGACCGTGAGAAAGCTCGTCCACCCCGGTGTGGTGCGGGCCACGGACCTGTTCAGTTCCGGCGGGATCGACGGCATCCTGATGGAGTGTGCTGTCGAAGTGCCTCGCGAGTGGCTGACCGATCCCGCGGCCACCGCAGAAACCGCTCTCGCCGAAGCCTCCGGCTCCCGCCGCCGCTATTCCGAGTCCGAGACCCTCGCTGTTCGCCTGCGCAAGTTTGGCCGGCTAGAAATCGACCTTCTCCAGGCGTTCGGATCTGACCTGCTGGAGGCGCTCGAGTACGTGCATCAGTCGGGTCTGGTCCACCGCGACGTGAAGCCCGACAACATCGGCATCCGGCTCCCCCGGTCCAAGGAGCGGCTACGCCTTGTGTTGTTCGATTTTTCCTTGGCCAACGCGCCACTCGACGAGATCCGCCTCGGCACGCCACCGTATCTTGATCCCTTTTTGCCGTTACGGAAGATCAAGCGGTGGGACTCGCAGGCCGAACGCTTCTCGGCAGCCATGACCCTCTACGAGATGGCCGCTGGCGCCCTGCCCAAGTGGGGAGACGGCCGCAGTGCCCCGCATTTGATCGACGAGGAGGTCAATCTTCAGCAGGAGTTGTTCATCCCCGACCTGCGGGAGAAGCTCGCAGAGTTTTTCAGTCGCGCGCTCCGGCGTGATCATGCCAAGCGGTTTGACACTTGGCAGCAGATGCGAGCGGCTTGGACCGAAGTCTTCGAAGACGTGGACAAACCGGTGGTGCCGCCCCGGCCGCCGACCGAGGACGCCCCGACCCCGAAACTCGATGATTTGGTGGCCACAGCCACCACCGACACCCAGCTCGTCCACTTTGGCTTGAGCACCCGGGCCTTCAACGCCCTGGAGCGACTGCGTTTGGTCACGGTCGGCGACCTGCTCTCGTACCCGCTGGCGCAGGTCTACCAGATGCAAGGCGTGGGCAATAAAACCCGCCGCGAGCTGACTGATCTCGTTCGCCTCCTCCGGCAGCGATTCGGCGACGTCACGCCTGCCGGTCCGTCTATCACTCCTTTGCTCGATGCCACCGTGGGGGGCTCTGCCGCGGCCTCGGAGGTGGATCCAGATGCCCAGAGCATCGACCTCATCGCCCGCCAGGTGGTCGCCCGCCGGGCCGGGAACAAAGGCAGCTCGGAGAACGCCGCCATCGAACGGTTTCTAGGCGACGACGCCCTGCCCGAAGCGCCCTGGCAATGGCGCAACCAAAGCGAATGTGCGGCCACCCTGGGCGTGACCCGCGCCCGCGTCGGCCAAGTCATCGACAAAGCTCGGGACCGCTGGGTTAGATTGCCCGCCCTCACGAGCGTCCGCCACGAGATCGAGCGACTTCTGCGTCGCGGGGCGGGTGTCATGACCCACCGCGAGTTGATCCGCGCCGTGCTCGCTGCTCGAGGCTCCGCTTTTGACGAACCCGAACGCACTCGGCTCTCGTCTCAGGTTGTCCGGGCTGCCGTCGAGACCGAAAAAGGCCTCGAGTCGCCTCGGTTCGTGGAAGTTCGGCGCAACCACCGTGTCTTCGTCGCCCTTGATCGGTCGCTGGCGGACTGGGTCTTGGCGCTGGCCGAGCGGGCCGATGCGCTGTTGACTGAATCTCCCGATGCCCTGCCCAGTCGGGCGCGGACCATTGAGGCACTCCAGAGCATCCCGCGCCCACCATTTCCATCCGACGCCGAATGCCCTCCCGCTGATGCTGGCCGGTTACTCGATCTGGCCACGGCTGTGGCCCAAGTCGCCCGGACCAATGCCCGGCTGGAACTCTATCCGACCGGTCTGCCGGCGGCGCGGTCGCTGCTTCTCTGCCGTACCGCGTTTTTTCACACTGGGGCACTCGGCCTGGACGACCTGCGTCAGCGTGTCACCTCGCGCTTCCCCGAGGCGGAGCCGTTGCCGAACGACGCAGTGGCCTTGGGATCCCTGTTCCGCTCCGTCGACATCCCTCTGCGCTGGTCCGCCGACGCCCTGAACGGTGTTGGAGGCTTCGTCAGCACCATGGAGCACAAGTCGCTCCTGACGCTCACCGAAAAAAGCTCGCATCGCCTGCGCACCCGGACGGAATCGATCCCCATGCCCGCCGTGCCGGAGGCGATCGCGGATGCCCTTCTCCTGGAAGACAAGCTCCGGTCGTGCTCGAAAAACGGGTCGTTTCTCGTGCTGTCGGTGCCTCCTCCTCGGCTTCGCCGAGCCGAGAAGGAGCTGCTCGCCCGGTTCCAGGTCGATCGGGTCGATGGCGACGCCCTCTTTTTGCAACACCTGCGCGATCTGGCGACGGAATACGAGATCCCTTGGGACACGATCCTCAATGCCGATGCGGCGGCCCCCGGCTCCGAGGGCCAGAAGAACCTTCAGCGGTTGATCGATATGATCCGGCCCAAGCTCCGCCGCGATCTGATCTCGACCACCCGCACCCACCTGCTGGTCAATCCCGGCCTCTTTGCCCGGTACGGGCTGATGGGGCTGCTGGCCGAATTGCGTGATGACGTCGGCCGCACCGATGGCCCGCACGGGTTGTGGATCCTCATTCCGGCAGTGGTGCAAAGTTCCCTGCCGAAGCTCAACGGCCAACCAGTCCCGATCATCGCTCACCACCAGTACCTCACCCTGCCGGACGCCTGGCTGGACAATCTCCACCGCACCGCCGCTGCTACTACCACATGATCGACGCCCCCGCCCTCAAAGCTGATCTCCAAAAACAGGTCAAGGACCTGGAAGCCGACCTGCGCCGGCGGCTGAAGTCGGAGCCCGATTTTGCCGCCCCGTTGCAGGCGAAATACGACGTCGCCTTCCAGGCGAGGCGCACTGCAGCGCCGTTTGGGACCTGGGCCGACGAACAAATCACCCAGTCAGCCGTGGCCTGGGTGCTGGCCACCGTCTTTATCCGCTTCTTGGAGGACAACGGCTTCCTGCCCGACCCGATTCTCTCCGGCCCCGGCGAGCGGCGGCGCCTGGCACAGGATGCGCTTTCGCACCATTTCCAGCAACGCCCGGCCGACTCCGAACGCGAGTACCTGCTCCACCATTATGAGGCGCTGCGACAGTACCCGGCCCTGACTGAACTCCTGGGCCCTCACAATGCTCTTCACGCCCTCCATCCAGGGCCCGACGTCCTCAAGGGGCTCATCGCCTTCTGGCGCGAAATCGACCCGGTCACCGGTATCCTCCGGCACGATTTCACGGACCCGGCCATGAACACCCGGTTCCTCGGAGATCTGTACCAGGACCTCTCCGAGGCGGCCCGTAAAACGTACGCCCTGCTGCAAACCCCCGACTTCATCGAGTCATTCATCCTCGACCGCACCCTGACGCCAGCCATTCGGGAATTCGGACTCAAGACGGTCCGGCTCATCGATCCGACGTGCGGATCGGGTCACTTCCTGCTCGGCACCTTCCGTCGGTTGTTCGCCCTCTGGCTCAAAGAGGTGCCGACCGCTCGCGAAGCGGCCGTCAACGCCCTCCAGGCGGTCCATGGGGTCGACCTCAATCCGTTCGCCGTCGCCATCTCCCGGTTCCGCCTCATCATCGAAGCCTGCCACGCCTGCGGGGTCAGTCGCCTCGCTGACGCCCCCGACTTCCCCGTCAACGTCGCGGTCGGCGACTCACTGCTCCACGGGCGCCGTTTCCGGGCGTTCGAGTCCGAGTCACTCACCCAGCCAACCCTGCCCGGCAGCGAAGACCCAGCTTTCGCCGACGAGCTCAAGCACCACTATGAGGTCGAGGACGCCGAGGCCCTGCACCGCATCCTCGGGCAGCAATACCACGCCGTTGTCGGCAATCCGCCCTACATTACAGTGAAGGACGCCGCTCTCAGCAAACTCTACCGTGCGCGCTTCCCCTCGTGCCACCGCCAGTATTCGCTCTCCGTGCCCTTCATGGAGCGCTTCTTCGACCTCGCGGTCAAAGGCGACGGCACCCCGCAGCAGCCGGCTGGATTCGTCGGGCAGATCACGTCGAATTCCTTCATGAAGCGCGAGTTCGGCAGAAAACTCATCGAGGAATACCTGCCGCGCTGGGACCTCACCCACGTCCTCGACACCTCGGGCGCCTACATTCCCGGCCACGGCACGCCCACGGTCATACTTTTTGGGAAAAATCAGCCGCCCGTGAGTGGCACCATCCGCACGGTGCTCAGCATCGCTGGCGAACCGGCGACTCCCAACGAACCCGCGCTGGGCCTTGTCTGGCAGGCCATCGTCCGACAAATCGACGAACCCGGCAGCGTGAGTGAATGGGTTAGCGCAGCGGATTCGCCACGCACTAACTTTCACCGCCACCCGTGGAGCATCGGTGGTGGGGGGGCGGCCGAATTGAAGGAAGCGATTGATGCGGCATGTGACACGCGACTTGAACGATTCTTTGTGGCGATGGGACGGATTATTCACACTGGAGGAGATGAAGCCTACTTCGCGCCGAGGGCGACATGGTCTCGCTTTGGGATTCCTCATGAGAATGTTGTCTGCGTCGTCGAGGGCGATGAGGGGCGTGATTGGCAGCTTCGTCCTGAAACAGAAACGCTTTTCCCATACGACGGCGACTTGAAGGCGTCGCTACGCGATGCCAAGAACCCGGTGTTGCGCCAACTATGGTTGGCAAAGTCCATTCTTGTTCTGCGCCGCGAACCTGGAGGAACTCATGCTGAAATTGGCCTCACTTGGTTTGAGTGGAGCAGATTTCAACGTGAGAGATTTATTGCACCCCGCCTGCTGTGCTTTGCAGAAATCGCCACGCACAATCACTTCACCATCGACCAGGGCGGCAAGGTATTCAAGCAGACGGCCCCGATTATTCAGCTCAAGTCAGACGCAACAGAGGAAGAGCACGTTCGCTTGCTCGGTGTGCTGAACAGTTCGACGGCGTGCTTTTGGCTCCGCCAAGTCTGCTTCCCAAAAGGCGGCGACCACCAAGGCAGCGAAGGCGCTCGCGTGCGCACGACGATTTGGGATGAACGGTTCGCTTTCAACGGCACTCAGGTCGCGAATCTTCCCATCCCCGCGCACCAGCCCACGCAGCTACCGACCGCGCTCGTCCAAACAAGCACGGCCCTGCAGGCCCAGTCGCCGGCCGCCACGCTGGCGAGTTGGAGGGGTCCCGAGAGCGACCCGTTGCACACCCGACTGGCCACCGCCCGCGACCAAGCCACGCGCCTGCGGCGGCAGCTCATCGCCTGGCAGGAGGAGCTGGATTGGCAGATTTACGAAACCTTCGGCCTCGTGGAGGGCGCGGCAGCCAGCGGCCCCGCCGCCGTGAGCTTGCCCGAGGGCGAGGCCATGGACCGCGTCGCGGAGTGTGGACTAGAGCTGGGCGAGAGGGCCTTCGAGATCGTGCTCGCGCGGCGCCTGGCCGCCGGCGAGGTACAGACCGCCTGGTTTAAACGGCACGGCTCCACGCCCCTCACCGAACTCCCGCGCCACTGGCCCGCCGCATATCGTAAATTGGTGGAACGCCGCATCGCCCTCATCGCCGACGACCCGAGCATTCGCCTCATCGAGCAGCCCGAGTACAAGCGCCGGTGGAATACCGAGCCGTGGGACGAGCAATTTCAACGGGCCGCGCGTGACTGGCTGCTGGCTCGGCTGGAGACGTACTTCTTTGACAGCGAGCGGATGGACGGCTCGGCTGCCTCGACTGCTCAGCGCCAATCCTGGTTGGCCGGGCAGGAGCCAAAGATTTTTTCCCTCGCGCAGCTGGTGGCGGTGGCCGAGACCGATGCCGCGTTGAAGGAGGTGATGCAGGAATATACCGGCACCCCGACATTTGATCTCACGCGCCAGATCCGCGAACTACTGGAGGAGGGCAGCGTGCCGTATTTGCCGGTGCTGCGGTACAAGGAGACCGGGCTACGCAAACGGCAGGCGTGGGAGGAGACGTGGGTTCTCCAGCGGCGCGAGGACGCGATCGAAGCCGACGTCCGCGCGCAGAACCCGGGCAGCTCGGAAGACGCCCTGAAGCCGCTGATCCGAGAAGCGCAAAAGAAGCAAGTTGGTGAGATCCCGGTGCCACCGAAGTATGCCTCGGTCGATTTCAAGAAGGCGGGGTGGTGGAAGCTGCGGGGCAAGCTCGACGTGCCGAAAGAGCGGTGGGTTTCATATCCCAAGTTGGAGAGCGACGCCGCCCCGAGTCCGCTTTACGCTTGGGCTGGCTGGACTCACCTGCAGCAGGTGCAGGCGCTGGCTGAGCTCTACGTCGAGCGCAAAGATCGCGACGGCTGGGATGCGGCCCGCCTTACCCCGATCCTCGCCGGTCTGCAAGAACTCGTGCCATGGCTCCAGCAGTGGCACAACGAGGAGGACCCTGTTTACGGACTGAAACTCGGCGACTACTACGCCGACTACGTCAACGAAGAACGCCGGGCCCTGGGCCTGACGCTTGAAATCCTGGAGGAAGCCCGCCTGGGAGTATGAGCCGTCCCTCCACCAACCAAAGGCCCTTGGATGGCGGCGAGAATAGCAGTTCTCCGGGCTGGAGCTGCCCCTCGGCCAACCGCGCCCGGTTTTACGAGACCCCGCCGTCCCAGAGCCGTCAGTTGTACTTGGATTCGAGCTTTTTTGTCATGGTTCCGGCCGTTGAAGACAGGGCTCGACACCTCATGGTGCCCGGCCGCATGAATCCTTGCTGACCCTCTCGATGCCTGCAAAAAAGAAATCTCCGGCCACAGGCCGTGCCAAGCGGACGGCGCCCACCGCGCCTGCCGCCGCGGCACGAGTCGACTTGTTCGATCGTGTGGCCACGATTCTCAATCAGGCGCAGGCCAGCGCGGTGAGGGCGGTGAACACCCGGATGGTGCTGGCCTACTGGCTCATCGGACGGGAGATTGTGGAGGAACTGCAGGGCGGCAAGGAACGGGCCGCCTACGGACAGCAGGTGCTCGACGACTTGTCGCGGCGGCTGACCGAGCGGTTCGGCAAAGGGTTTTCCGTCACCAACCTCCGGAGCTTTCGTATTTTCTATACCATATATGCCGAGCGTGTTTCACAAATTCAACAGACGCTGTCTGCTGAATTCAACGCGCACGCGGCCGGGAGAGAAAAGACCTCCCCCTTCCCAATTCAGCAGACGCCGTCTGGCGAATTCGACTTGGCGGGCGTGGAGTCAATTGGTCAGACGCCGTCTGGCGAATCCGGCGCAGCCGAGACCGGTCGGTCGATTCTGGAGGATTTGGAGCGCGCTACCACCCCAGGGGACGAGCCACGTGAATTTCTGCCCCAGCTCGGGTGGGGGCATTACCAGGAGCTGATGCGGGTCGAGAACCGGAACGAGCGCCACTTTTACGAGATCGAGGCGGCAAAGGAAGGATGGGACGTGCGGCACCTGCGGCGGCAGATCCAGACGTTCCTCTTTGCCCGGCTGCTCAAAAGTCGGAACAAGGTGGGCGTGATGGACCTGGCCCGCAAGGGCATGGAGGTCTCGAGGCCGGTGGACGTCATTAAGTCGCCCTATGTGCTCGACTTTCTCGGTCTGCCGGAGGCGGACACGATGCGCGAGTCGGATCTGGAGTCGGCGATCATCGGCAATCTGCAGACGTTCCTGCTGGAACTGGGCAAGGGGTTTGCCTTTGTGGCGCGGCAGAAGCGGATCGATTTCGACGGCGACTTTTTCTACATCGACTTGGTCTTCTATCACTGCATTTTGAAATGCCATGTGTTGATTGACCTGAAGCTCGGCAAGCTGACGCACCAGGATGTGGGGCAGATGGACAGCTACGTCCGGATGTACGACGATCTTCACATGAGCCCCGGCGACAATCCGACCATCGGCCTGATCCTTTGCTCGGATAAAGGCGGTGCGATCGCCCGTTACTCGGTGCTGAAGGAGAGCAGGCAGATTTTTGCCTCACGGTACACGCTGCACCTACCGACCGAAGACGAGCTGCGCCGCGAAATCGAACGTGAGCGCCGTCTGCTCGAAGAACGGCTTGATGTCCAAGCTGATCGATGAAAACCCATTTCTACGCGCCCTTGTCCCCCGTCCCTGTGATCCTGCCATGCCCCTGCTAAGAGACCTCATTCAACTACCCGAACACGTCACGAAGGGCGACTTCGTGATGCGCCTGAGCGAGGGCGTGACCAAGGGTCGGGACACGGTGGCCGACTACGTGGTGACCGAGCAGCTCGCGCTGTGTTTCGACAGCGCGCTTTCCCTGGTGAAGTCGGCGGTGCAGGGGAACAGCAGTCGTGGCACGTACCTGCACGGCAGCTTCGGGAGCGGGAAAAGCCATTTCATGGCAGTGCTGCACCTGTTGCTCGCCGGCGATCTGGGCGCCCGGGCCAAACCGGAACTAGCCGGGGTGATCGCCAAGCATGACGGATGGATGCGGGATAAGAGGTTTTTGCTGGTCCCGTATCACCTGATCGGTGCCGAGACTGTGGAGAGCGCGGTGTTGGGTGGCTACGTCGCCCACATGGCCAAGGTCCATCCGGAGGCCTCGCCGCCCGCGGTGTATCCGTCTCAGGATCTACTGGCCAACGCGGCCAGCCTGCGCTTGGCCATGGGGGATGCCCTCTTTTTCGAGAAACTAAACTCCGGCACTGGTGGTGGGGGCGGGACCGGTGGCGGGTGGGGTCGGCTCCAGACCGGGTGGGATGCAGCCAGCTACGACGGCGCCGCAGGCCAGTGGCCGGAACACGCGGACCATCAGCGGTTGGTCGGCGATCTGATCCGCACCCTGCTCCCGGCGGCGGCACTCTCCGGAAAATACGTGAGCTTGGACAACGGACTGAGCGCCCTCTCCAAGCATGCGCGCGGTCTGGGCTACGATGCTGTGATCCTCTTCTTGGACGAGATGATCCTGTGGCTGGCCAGCCACGCAGCCGACATCAATTTCCTGAACCGGGAGGTTCCCAAGGTGGCCAAGCTCGTCGAGGCGGCGAACGCCGACCGACCGACGCCCTTGGTGAGCTTCATTGCTCGCCAGCGCGACCTGAGGCAGTTGGTCGGCCAGATGATCACTGGGTCGGTCAACCTAGGGTTTACCGATCTGCTCAAATTTTTTGAAGGCCGATTTGGCACCATCAACCTAGAGGACCGCAACCTGAGCGCCATCGCTGAAAAACGGCTGCTCCGCCCCAAGGACGAGGAGGCCCGGCGTCTGGTTGATGCGGCCTTCGCCAAATCCACCCAGGTGAGGGAGGAACTGCTGTCGATCTTGCTGACGAAGCACGGATCAAAGGATGATTTCCGGCGATTATACCCGTTCAGCCCGGCGCTGGTTGAAACTTTGGTGGCAGTTTCCTCGGTCCTGCAGCGCGAGCGCACAGCCATCCGCATCATGCTGGAGCTCCTCGTCCAACGGCGGGACACGCTGGAACTAGGGGAGTTGGTGGCGGTGGGAGACTTGTACGACCTAATCGCCGAAGGAGACGAGGCCTTCACCCATGAGATGAAGACCCACTTCGAGCATGCTCACAAACTCTACCGCACCCAACTGCGTCCGCTGCTCGAGGAACAGCACAAGATCACTTTCGAGGACGCGGCTGCATTGCCATGGAACGACTCGAAACGCCGGGCCTTGCGCAACGATGACCGGATCGCCAAGACGCTGCTGCTTTCGGCCCTGGCGCCTGAGGTGGAGTCGCTGCGTGCTCTGACCCCGACTCGCTTGGCCGCCCTCAACCATGGATCGATTCAGGTGCCGATCCCGGGCCAGGAAGGACAGATGGTACTGAGAAAAATCAAGGAATGGGCCGGGCGCATCGGCCAGATCAAGGTGCAGGAAGGAGGCGGCGCACCCGTGATCTCGCTGCAACTGAGCGCGGTGGACATCGACGGCATCCTCGAACGGGCCGACAGCGAGGACAATGAGGGCAATCGTCTCCGTCTACTGAGCCGGGAGCTTTTCAAAGCGATCGGGATCGAGCGGCAGGGCGAATTGATGGAGCACCACCGCTGGCGGTGGCGCGGGACGGACCGAACCTGTGAAATCCGCATCGCCAATATCTGTGGTCTGGGCGACGATCACCTCGACAACAACGGGCCGGACTGGAAGCTGTTGATCGATTACCCGTTTGATCGCGATAGCCACACTGTCCACGACGACATGGCCAAGGTCGAAGATTACCGGCGCCGGAAGCAGGGTGAGGCCCGGACGCTGGTCTGGCTGCCATCGTTCTTCAGCGAACAATCGAAACGCGAACTAGGGCAGCTGGTTCGGCTCGAGCATGTGCTCTCGGAACACCGGTTCGGCAGCTTCGTTACACACCTGACCGATATCCACCGGGCCGAGGCGCGCACGATCATGGAAAACCAACGGTCGGCGCTGGAAGCCAAGCTCAGGTTTCATCTAGCGGCGGCGTATGGCCTGGATGCCACCCCATCTCCCGGAATTCTCGATCCTGGGCAGACGCTCGAGGGGTTGGAGCACTTTCAGTCACTGCGGGCCGACTATTCACCGCGTGTGCCGGCTGGGCCCACGCTGCGGCTGGCCCTGGAGCAATGGCTGGATCAGGCGGTGTCGTCACAATTTCCAGACCACCCACGGTTTGACGACTCGCTGACGCTGACCCGGGCGAGGGTGCAGAAGGTGCTCGACGTCTGCCGGGGCGCCGCGGAAACGCCTAACGGTCGCCAGGAGGTGGAAATCAACGACCGGGCCTACGTCCGGCAGATCACGGGACCGCTCAAACTTGGGGCCACGAATGAGACAGCCTATGTCCAGAGCGAGGAGTGGAAGAACCATTTCGTCCGCCATGCCGCTGCCGCGAGCGGACCGCTGACTGTCGAGGCACTCCGCCGAGCGATCGACATCCCGAAGCCGAAAGGGCTACCACCGCTGTTGCAAGATTTGCTGATCCTCGCCTTTGCAGCTCAGACGAATCGTACCCTCTACCGTTATCAGGCGGCTCTCCCCGGGGATCTCGGCGACTTGAAGGGCGATGACGTACTCCGGGAGGAGGTCCTCCCGTCAGCTGAAACATGGGCCAAGGCTAAAATGATGGCCGAAAAAGTCTTCGGCCTCGCCAATTTGCCAGCCATGCCGACAGCCGCGGGAGTCACCGTGTTTTCTGGTGGGGTGCGCGCATGGGTCGAAGAAAAGAAGGTGATGGCCAATCTCAGGGCGCTCCAGTCGGCTCTGGTCCCGGTGCTCGCCAACTTCGGTATCGAGCCAGAAAATTCCACACGCTCCATCACGGCGCGTGAAACGATCTCGTGGCTGTCGAAATTAGACCGGTCAGAAGGCACCGAACTGATCGAGTGGGTCGCCGCTGCTGGAATGAGCGCCAAACCAGAAACGGTCGCCCGCGGACTCGCGACCAGCGGACCGCTGGCCGCCTTCTTGGCTCAATCCCAGTGGCTCCTGCCCATCGATCGGGCACGCAAGCTGGGCGGTGCCTCGGCCGACAGGGTGCACGCGCTCGAACACTCAATCGCCGAGGCTCTGCGCCATGACGAACTGGTCCTGCCGCTGCAAACAACCATTGAGGCCGCTTCGAAGGCAGCCGACCAGATCATCTTTGAGGCCGCCCAATCGGGCGGCGACAGAGGGGGAGTAGGTCTAGCTGAAAGGGATGCTTCGCCTGAGCCGCCCAGACCACGGACCATCGACACCATCGATGTCCCGCTCACGAATACGTCCGCTCCGGCGGCTCGTCGGCGTAGCCAGGTGCGGGGCGATGCTTTGCCCGATTGGCTTGCCAAACAACTGCCGGTCGAGGCGGCGGTTGACCTTCTGGTTGAGGTCTCCACCAGTGGCGGGCAGCGGCTCGTGGTCTCACCGACGGTCGCCCGTCTGGTGCAGCTTGACCCGAAGGCGCAACTCTCGGGTGACGGGCGGCGGCTCACGCTTCCGCGGTGGAATCTTGAGTTAAGCTTGGAAGATTAATTGTCCCATGCCTGCCCTCACACCTTCTATCCTCAGTGCCCAAATCCGGGCCGCCCGGGCTAAGACCCGGGGCGACAGGCCACTGGGCTTCAAATGCCCGGATCCGTGGAGCGGGCCCAGCACTTTGAATGTCGATGGCACCCAGGTGGTGGTGCGCGAATGCCGGTCAGATCTGGAGGCGCGGGAGGCGTTTTTGTTGGCGGCGGATCCATCCGAGTTGGTGCTGCTGGTTCGCCACGGGGACGAGGGACTGGCTGATGACACGAGAGCCCGGCTCGCCAAGGGACGGCTGCTCGACCTCAATCCGCGGGATATCCTGCTCCACCTGACCGGTGCCCAGGCGATCGATGCCCGGCTGCTGATGCACAAAGGTGTTATCGAGTTGCTGCTGCAACGATGGGTACCCGGTCTGAATTTGGTGTCCTCCGCCAATTTGATCGAGGCCGGTCGGGTCTTCGCGTTCCTACTGAACCGGCCGGCTCTCGCTGTGGAGCCACCTGATCTGCTAGGTCTCCTGCTCTGGTCATTGGAGGACGGTTTGCACGGATTGGTCGAGGCTCCACCCGCGGTGCTGACCGCATTTTTCGACTGGCTACGGGAGACGTGTGGTGGCGCTTGTGATCTGATCGCCGCTGCCTCGACCCAAAGAGGCGACCGTCTGGTGTCGCTCGGCTTGGTGCTCGGTCTCGTATTTCCTCGAGACGGATCACCCAGCGATGTGGCCAAGGAGGCGAGGATTCGGCTCGAGCGGGTACTGGGCGACGTTGAGGTCCTGCCGGCCGCGGCGCAAGCTTGGCAGCAGGCGGCTGCGGTGCTCATCCAGCACCACCTAGACAAGTCGAAACTGAGCGCGCTCTTGCCGGAGGTGGACGGGTGGCTCGACGAACTCAGGATGGCGGAATTAGCCATCGACTGTGACTTTTCCCCGCGTGGGTTTGACCTGCGTCGCGACGATCTAGCCGACACTTTGCTGGGTGCCTGCCGCAGCGAGTCAGTCAAATCCTGGGAGGCGATGGTGGCGGCCGAGGCCCGGGTACGTCGGCATGCTCTGGCTGGGGCGGATGATGCCATGGATGTGCTGCGCATGGCCTTGCGGCTGGTCCGGTGGCTGCGTCTGAAGCCGGCCTCAGGGGGGGCTCTTGAGGATTCACTCGGCTCCCGCGCTTCGCGATTTCTGGCTGAGGGCGCCTTTGTCGACTGGGCGCGGTCGAAGGTCCGTCGGGGCGCTCGGCACGATGGTCTCAACAAGGCGCTCGGCGCGCTACTGACCAAGGTCGATGACCGGAGGGAGGGGCAAAATCTTGATTTCGCCAGGTCGACCCAAGAGTGGATCGCCTCCGGTGCCACGGAAGATGGAGTCATCCCGATTGAGGACGTGATCGACAAGGTGCTTGTGCCGGTCGCCCGGGAGAACCGAGTGCTTCTTTTGGTTATGGACGGCATGAACGCGGGGGTTTTTGCCGAATTGGTCACCGACATGGAGGGCCGGGGATGGCACCTGCTGCGGTCCGACCCACACCAAATCCCCAGGCCGATTCTGGCCGCGCTCCCGAGTACGACCGAGTACTCGAGGGCCGCTCTTTTCCGGGGGCGTCTCGACGCCCAAGATCGGACGAGCGAGGTGGTCAATTTTCGCGAACATCCATCCCTCTTTCGCCCGATTCAAAGCCGCTCGAAGCCGCAGCTCTTTCTCAAAGCCAACTTGGCCGACTCTGGGGGTGCGGGTCTATCGGCGGACGTGCGGGCCGCCATCACGACTTCGGATAGCAAGGTGGTCGCGGTGGTCAGTAATGCGGTCGATGACCAGTTGTCGACGCTGGGGCAGCTTTCGATCGATTGGAAGGTCAGCCAAATCATGTGGCTCAAGGACATCCTGGACGCTGCCGCAGTTGGGCAGCGGCTGGTGGTATTGCTTTCCGATCACGGCCACGTGCCCGACAAGGAGAGCGACCGCAGCCGCCAGCTGAAGAACACAGCGGGCGACCGCCATCGCCAGGCTCCGCCTGATGCCGGTCCTGGAGAACTGGCCTGCGCAGGCCCCCGACTGCAGGCGACGACGGGGGATTCGGCATGGATTCTCACCGCCAGCGAGGGGCTCCGATACGCCGGACGCAAAAGCGGCTACCACGGAGGCATAGCGGATCAGGAGGTCGTGGTACCTCTAGCCATCCTGACGGCCTCCCCAGACGATCCGCCGGGGTTCGAGTCGTTCGATTTTCAGACCCCTGAATGGTGGCTGTTGGAGGCATCGGAACCCGAGGCCACCGCAAAAGGCGCCCCGCCGTCATCCGGACTGCGGTCGAGGAAGAAAAAGCCAACTCCCGCGGAGGCACCACCACTCGAATTGTGGGAGGTCTCAGGTGTCACGGCCGTGGTAGACATGGCTGGGAGTGGCTCCCGGAGCGACAAGGCGGCGGTCTCGATGCCTAGTCACCCAACCTGGATCGAGTCGCTCTTGCGCAGCGACATCCTGGCCCAGCAGCGGCGACTGGCTAGCCGTACCCCGGTCACGGACGAATCGCTTCGCGTGCTGCTCGCGCTGTTGGAGCAGCGGGCAGGAGTGGTGCCAGTGTCCGTGGTGGCTCGAGAACTCGGGATGCCGCAGTTCCGCGTGAGCGGATTTCTCGCGCAGGTCCAGCGACTGCTCAATCTCGAGGGATATGCGGTCCTGAACCTCGATGCATCCCAAACCCTGCGCCTGAACCGCGACATACTCTTTTCGCAGTTTGACCTCAAATCGTGACCATATGCTTAGCCTCAGCCCACAGCGACGTCTGGAAATTCTCGATGCCTTGAGGCGCGGTACAGTGCCGCGTCGTGGGTTGGACGCTCTAGCGGTGGGATTGTCGCACTTTGAGGGGGTACTGGATGAGACGCTCGATCAGGTGGCCGCCGGTCAATCTGGATTCAAGGCGGTCCGCGGCGACTACGGGTGCGGCAAGACGTTTTTCGCCCGCTGGCTGCAGGAACGGGCCAAACAGAGGTCCTTCGCGGTCGCCGAGGTGCAGATCTCCGAGACCGAGACTCCGCTTCACCGCCTCGAAACGGTGTACCGGCGGTTGATTGAGCACTTGTCGACCGCCACCGCCGAGACGGGGGCGTTCCGTAGTATCGTTGATGGCTGGTTTTATACATTGGAGGAGGACGCCATCGCGGCGGGAGCAGATCCCAGCGATCCGGACAGGCTCTTTGCCGCCACGCAGGCGCTCATGGACCAGCGGCTGGAGAAGGTCTCGCGAACCTCAGCCACTCTGGCCGCGGTCCTGCGCGCCTACCGCCAAACGTTGCATGCCGGGGATGCCGCCACCGCCGATGGTCTGCTGGCGTGGCTGGGGGGACAACCGAACGTGGCGGCCTCGGTCAAACGGACCGCTCAGATCAAAGGTGATGTCGACCACTTTGCCGCCTTAAACTTTCTCCAGGGGCTGCTCGTGATCCTGAGGGATTCTGGTCACGCCGGCCTTGTTTTGGTTCTGGACGAGATCGAAACCTTGCAGCGGGTTCGATCCGACGCCCGAGAGAAGGGGCTGAATGCCCTGCGCCAATTCATCGATGAAATTGATTCTGGGCGGTTTCCTGGGCTCTTCTTGATCATCACAGGGACGCCCAGCTTTTTCGACGGCCAGCAGGGGGTCAAGAAGCTGGCGCCGCTGGCCCAGCGGCTGGCCACAGACTTCGCTGAGGACGGGCGGTTCGACAACCCGCGTGCCCCACAACTCCGGCTGCGGCCCTTCCAGCAGGAGAACCTCCTCCAGGTCGGCCGGAGGGTGCGGGATATCTACGCCGAGGGATGTCGTGACCGGGATCGGATGATTACGGTGGCTCATGACGCACTGATCGAACGCCTGGCTGATCGGGTGGGGGGCGCGCTCGGCAGCAAGACGGGGGTCGCTCCGCGGATCTTTCTCAAGAAGCTCGTGGCCGATGTGCTGGATCGTATTGACCAGTTCCCGGACTTCGATCCGGAGCGTGACTACAAGCTCACTCTGAGGGTGGACGAGCTGACCGACGAGGAGCGGGCCCAGTTGCCGGTAAATACGGTCGATGAAATCAAATTACAGTGGTGACCACGCCCTCTCCATTCGATCGGTTGCACCCACTGCTGCGCCACCACATCGTCAATTCGCTGGGGTGGACGCGTCTCAGACCGCTGCAGGAACAGAGCATCGAGGCGGTCCTGGGAGGCGCTCACTGCCTGCTGATCGCGCCCACGGCCGGAGGTAAGACGGAGGCGGCCGCATTTCCCGTTTTGTCGCAACTCCTCTACGACGACAGCCCGGGCTTCCGCTTTTTGTACGTGTGCCCGTTGCGCGCCTTGCTCAACAACCTGTACGGCAGGCTTGAGGCATATAGCACAATGGTCGGGCTTCGCACCGGACTCTGGCACGGCGACGTCACCACCGCTCAACGCCGAAGGCTGGTGGATCATCCGCCGGATATCCTCCTGACCACCCCGGAATCGCTGGAGGCCATGCTCATTTCGCAGACTGGCCGGGCTCGCGAGTGCCTGAAGCGCGTCCGTACCATCGCCGTCGACGAAATTCATGCCTTCGCTCGCGATGATCGGGGCACCCACCTGATCGCTGTACTCGAGCGCATCCAGTCTCTGACCAATAGTCCGCTCCAGCGAATCGGGCTCTCGGCCACAGTGGGGAATCCCGAGGATCTCTTGAGGTGGCTAGTCAACGACGCCGCTGGCCCCCGCCAGGTGGTTCAAGTCGAGGGGGTGAACGCCCCAGCTGATGTTCAGCTCGACTACGTCGGCAATCTGGACAACGCGGCCACGGTCATTTCCAGACTCCACCGCGGCGAAAAGCGGCTGGTATTTTGCGACAGCCGGCGGCGGGTCGAGGAATTGGGAGTCGCCCTGCGAACGCGTGGAGTGGAAACATTCCTTTCACACAGCTCGCTCAGCCGCGAGCAGCGGCATGCCGCCGAACAAGCGTTTGCGGAGTCGCGCGACTGTGTCATCGCCGCCACCAGCACCTTGGAGCTTGGCATCGACGTAGGCGACCTTGACCGGGTCATCCAAATCGATGCCCCCACAACTGTAGCCTCATTCCTGCAGCGGCTCGGCCGCACCGGCCGGCGGCCCGGATCCTCTCGCAACTGCCTCTTCCTAGCGACGAGTCAGGACGCTTTCCTACAAGCCGGTGCCCTGCTGCGCCTCTGGCAGGCCGGGTACGTCGAACCGATAAGCGCCCCGGCCTTTCCGGCACACCTGCTGGCTCAGCAGCTGATCGCCATGGTCCTTCAAGAAGGGAGAATTGCTCAGAACACGGCCTTTGATCGACTCAATCGGGTGGCTGCCTTCCGCGAGATCGAGCCGTCGGTCAAAGACGCCATCCTCCACCACCTGATTAGCCGTGGGTTTTTTGTCATCGAGGACGGATTCCTCCTGCTCGGCGATAGCAGCCAAGCCGAATTCGGTCGGAAGAATTTCCTGGAACTCGTGTCCGCCTTCACCTCGCCGCCGGTTTTTACTGTGATCCAAGGCACGCGCGAGCTGGGGTCTATCGACCAAAACCTCCTCTGGAACGCCAAATCGTCCTCTCGATCGATCCTCCGCCTCGCCGGCCGCGACTGGGAGATCGCCTCCGTCGACTGGAAGGGCCGCGTGGTCCACGTGAAGCCCACCAAAGAATCCGGCCGCCCACTCTGGCTGGGGCAGGGGCAGGCGTTATCCTACGAGCTCTGCCAATCGATCCTCGCCCTCCTCACGACCGATGACAGCCCAGCTTGGCTCACCCGCCGCGGCACCGACGCCTTAGCCAACGCTCGCGAAGAGCGACGATTCCTCCGCAGCGCCCCCCACCGCTGCATCACCACCACCCGCGGCCTCGAATGGCACACTTATAGCGGCGGCGATACCAACCTCGTCCTCGCCCACGCCCTCGCCCATCTCCTCCCGGCCACCACCCACTCTGACGATTTCACCGTCACCATCGATCCCGACGCCCGCCCAACCTTCGACCGCATCCAGTCTTGCCTCGCCGGCCACGATGCCACGGCCCTCAGCGCTCACCTCCAGCCCTCTGCACAGTGGCTTGATCAGTTGAAGTTCGGCAGCTGCCTGCCCAGCGAAGTTGCTCAACGGGTATTTGTCGAGAGGATCAAATTAGCTGGGGTCTAAATCGAAGACGCATCATTGGCTCGGCGCAACTATGGCATTTATACGTGTACTCGACGACAATAGCGAGCCAGTCGGTCCAGCGAACGGGCGCCCGCCGGCGCGCCGAGTGACGATGCCGAGGCCCCGGGTTGCTGACCTCCATCACTGAGCTCGCGTATCTGCCCTGTATCTGGCCAGCGCCGCCACCGTCTGATACATCCGCAGCGTTCCTAGCTCACCAAGTCGAAAGTTTGATGTGCGCCCACGGGCACGATTGAAGGGATGTTGGAGTGAAATTGAAGAGCTTATGCCGGTTGGTGTGGCATGACTTGTTCTCTGTTAGCTGATGTGACAGTGACAGCTGTGCCACTTGCGCATATCATCATCATGCTTCCTCCGCTTCCAATTGTATCATAATTAACTCTAACTCCAATAACGGCATTGGCTCCAATTCGATAAGCCTCTTCCATCATTTCTTGAATTGCTGTTGATCTGCCTTCCCTCAATTTTGATTCGTATGCACCTGATCTTCCACCGAAAGCGTCGGTAAAATTTGCCGCAATATCCCTTAAAAAATTTGCGCCCATGATTACTTCCCCAAACACGATTCCGGTCGACTGCAAAATGTTAAAACCTGGCAGCTTGTCTGATGTGGATATTGGGATGTTGAAATCTGTATTACGTGGAGCAAGCTGGTCAATGGGGACAATTCTACCTTCAGCCAACTCGAGTCCGCTACTTCCGCTAACAATCGTCCAGATCTTACCTCCGCACTGGATTAAATCATTTGGCAAACAATGATTATTGGTGGAATATTCTTTGAATTTTTGCGGTAGAGAATTTTCTGTATCAACGGAAAATTTTCCTCTGAATTCATTAGTTGGGGCAAATATGAAGGCATTCATTTTTTATGATTTCTACAGCGAACGTCGAAGCGCTGGCACCCGCTACCGGGAGTGCCAGTCCGCTTCAAGATAAAGCGGTTCTAATCATGATTCAATCTCCGACTCGGAGCGGGTAGCCGTTGGTCCACCACCGTCTTGTGTGTGCCCAGCATGGG
>CAJBME010000192.1 GCA_903954065.1 uncultured bacterium | reverse complement strand
GGAGATCGAAGCGTTAAAAAATCGCATGAAAACCGACGCTCGCCACGCTCCCCAACGCTCCGCCAGCGAGCGTGACGGATTAACGGCTGACGTTCACCACGCTCACCCTCCCCTCTTTGGGGGAGGTGAGAGTGAGAGAGTCAGACCGTTGGGGAAAAAATGAATAAGAAAACTGATGATTTGAAAATCGGGTGCTGGGGAGCGTCGCACGTCGAACCCTACTAAAAAAGATGCCCCATAAACGCCACAGGAGCGCGTTTACTAGTGTTTGGCGGATCCATATTGCCGAGGGGCTGAAAACGTCTCTAGCGGCTACCAGCGAGGCAAGAAACGGCATCGTGGATGATGAGTTGTCTGGCGTGTTCCCCTTGGAGGAAAGAAGTGATTCAGCGATCATCTCAAGTCATCGAATTTCCTTCCTCCCGGGGACAAGAAAACGCGACGCTTGCAACGCTCGACGACCGGCGCATGACATCACGCAATAATCGTGAGCACGTCCGCACCAACCCCCGAACTTTTGACCGCCGTCGGCCACGCGATTTTGCGAAGTATTGCGATCGGCCAGGGTGATCCGTTGCGATCCGCTGCGGGTGCGCTTGAACGGCTCGAACGACTACTGCCGAACGCCTCCGCCGAAGGGCGATTAGTGGCAACGCTGATGGCAATATCCAGCGATCATCCATCGCAGCCGGTGGTCACGTCTCCGGCGCCACATCCATCACCGACCAGACGCAAGAGCAAGTCAGCAAAGCCAGTAAAGCAGACACGCAAGGGCAAGGCAGCGGTGCCGATCATGGACATTAACGGACGACTTCTTCCTTCCCGGGAAGTCAACGGAATCGCCGTTGTCTCACAAGCCGAAGCGCGTAAAGCGTTGGGGATGAGTTGTATCCAGATGCTTAAACTTGAGAACCAGAAGTTGCTGACAAGGATTCAAGAAGGCGAATCGAGGCTGGTGTTCTATAGCATAAGCGAGGTTCAGCGACTGTTTGACCTCGTGAGCGGTGGCGCCGATCCGGTGATCGACGACGACGGTGCGCCGACCGAGGGGGTGGCGTGAAGAGGTGTTCATGCGGGCAGCGTTCAATGTGACGGTAAAGACCCGCCCCGGGCAAGTAATCTCTTGAACATGTCACAAAAGACAGGTTTCCGCCTGCCGCTCATTACTTTTACTTATGCAAGTTTTTTGCGTTAGTATTAAAACACTTATTATTAGCGACTTATGGGCGTGAGCAATAAGCGCCATCCCGGCCGGTTCTGATGGCTCAAAATGGGTCAGCTTGATTGACACTAGTGCTGAAACGTATGACCGAAACCTTTTTAACCGTCGCCGAGCTGGCCGCCCGATGGGCGCTGTCTGGCCAATCCGTTCGCAGGAAAATTCGCCGAGGAGCAATCCCTGCAATCCACACACCCGGAACCCGCTCAATCCGGATTCCAGCCGCATTTGTCGCCGAGCACGAAGCGACTTTTTCCCGCGCATCCACCCCCGCCACCATTTAATCATGACCACCGCCACCGCCGTCACCACCCGCCCCGCCGCCATCTCCGGCCTTTTAACCTCCGCCGGAAAATATCTGACAAGCCTCGCCTCGTCTCAGATCGACCAAGCAGGCCCGGAAGTGAGCGAACTTCCATTCGTCCTGTCCGGCATCCACCACCGTTTCCTGACCGTCAAGGTTGAACCATACCGCGGCCAATTTAACGCCGTTCTACCGCTGACCCGGAGCGCGCTTGTAAGCTGGCAGGAAGGAAACGAAAGCCACGCCCAACGCCTTCTTGCCGCCGTCCGCGGTGCCATGATCGACCGTGACCCGCTGGCAGCCGACAAGGCGGTCCGCGCGATTGGTGCCGAAGGTTTCGCGACCGAAGTCGCCGGTGTCTGATCACCTCATCGCCATGACCCGCCTTCACCCGTTGTTCCTCCCGGCCGTCTTTGGAATTCTTGGCGCCGCCGTCGTCGTCATCATTTTTACGCACTTCGCGTGAAAACGGCGGTCGCGGGTGTTTTCTTTGTCGGGCACTCGCGGCCGCCATCTCAATTTCCTCAAACGAGGACGCGCCGCCGGCATCACCGTCTACCTGGAGAATGGCGGTTCTCTCGAAACGGCCGCCCACATCGCAGCCCACGAGTCGCCGCGCACCACGAAACTGTACGACCGGACGGCCGACAACATCACACTGGAGGAAATTGAGCGGATTCGTTTTTGATCTCATCACACTCATCTCGCCCAGCCCCAAAAAACCGATGCTGCTCCGTTCGCTGCTTACAAAGCTGCGCCAATTGTGCCCACCATGTTGCCCTCCTGCGGAAGCGTCTGATCTGCTCATGCGGGAGGGTCGACTGCTTACGAGCGTGCTGACGGGTGCCTTGATTTTCTTTTATTGGCCACCGTTGGAGCTTAGCGTGGTTACTACAAAATGTGCCAGACTACACTATCGCGTCTCTTCAATCTTCTTAAGTTGAATCACCAAGGAGGGAAAGTCTGCGGACGGCAAAAAGTAATTTTCGTTGAACAAGTCTCTTTCTCTGATTGCAATTATTCCAGCGTCCGAGGAAATGTTCAACGGGGTAAATACTAAACGCGCACTTCCACCTCTGACCGTGTAAGCTTTCGACGTATGACCCTGCTGATCCAGCCTAACTAGAACGCTTGGACGGGCCCATAAAGGATAGTGCGCATCCTCAGCTTTGTTCATTTCTATGCTTTCCAGCTTTGCAACTTCCTCGGCGGTAAAATCGACTTTTCTCAGTTTACTACGCTCGAATGAATCCCCTTGATACTTGACAATCCAATATGACCCTTGGTCGGTTGCTTGTTCTTTTTTATCAAAACTGGTTGCTATCCACACGCATAGCCCAATGGCGAGACACAAAGCTGCTATCATAATTGATAGTCTTAGTAATCGGTTGTCCATCGTTGTTGTATGCAATCGAATTCATAAACCATTCCACATTTACTTTGATTGTCTGGAAAAGGCCGTCGCGTCCTCAACTCTTGCCGGTCAAATTTTAGAGCCTCGTCCTCATCGCCGCCCAGGCAACGGACCGTAACTGTCACGGTTTTGCAGCAATCAGGCGGTCCACAACTAGCCTCTGCATCATTCCTCGCAGCATGGACAGCACTATCCACATAGTCCTGAAAGTCGTTTGCTCCCAGATAATCGTTATCGTCGAAGGGCACTCCGATGCTCTGTTGGTGCTGCGCATGATCACTTGGAGTATATATAGACCACGGTGTTGTACCCGCTCGATCTGAGTTCCTGGGCATACCGGGAATTCCGGAACCATCAGTTGTTTGCCGATTGTTGAGGTGATTTGCGCCACAACCCACGTATCCTATATCACAATCTGGCCAGCTAATATACTCGAAAAGATCCGTTGCATGTCCCACTATAACTTCTTTGCTACATGCGAGTCCAAGAATGTCCCTACGATTCACTAATCTGTTTTTTATTATAGTGTAAAGATTTATGCCCGCTCGCTCTCGCAGCCAGTCTCGCGTCAACCAGCGCCCTAAACTAGCATGATAATTTCTATACCCATAATTGTACAATCCCGACTCCTGGTCCATGAACTCCGCATGGAATAGGAAGTTCCAGTCGTACTCGGAATTTCCCCTACTCCCAAACGCCTCCGTCATAAATCGCACGGGACCAAAGGCATCAAAACCGAACCGCTCCACCACCGTGGCATTCGGGCTTCCTGGTGCAAGCAGCGCTGCCGGATCCAAGTAGTCCTTTAGGACATAGAGCACTTCATTGAGTGTGCCTGTGGTCGAGCGTTTCCGCCGAATCATTGTCCATCGATCGGTAGGGCTCCAAGTATACTGCGCCTTCACAGTCTGCGATCCCGGCGTCCCCACGCGTTCCTCCACACTGCGCCACTTGAAGTCGTAGTAATAGTC
>CAJBME010000191.1 GCA_903954065.1 uncultured bacterium | reverse complement strand
GCGTTCGGCGCCGCGACCGGGGTCAGCGACCCACGGCTACAAAAGATTCGAATCCGAAACAACGGCGCAGGCGGCTAAGCCGCCACTGTAGCCGGGTCCGCTGGCCCCGGATTCCACAACTGGCCCTCAGGCCACATCCCTCAAGCCACGGCTCCGAATCCGCTTCTTCGCATCCGGCCCCCTGCCAAAAATACGATCGGAGAGGCGTTCGGCGCCGCGACCGGGGTCAGCGACCCACGGCTACAAAAGACCCGATGGAACGCGCCGACCCGATGGAACGTACCGACCCGATGGAACCCGCCGCTCGGTTATGGGCACGGCTGCATTCCGTGATTTTTTGCTGTCACAGGCGGAGCTTGTTCGCGGATCATGATGTGAGCCATCTGGCGGCTTCCTTTCATGTCCTTCTTACCAGAGTCAACGAACGAGGCGCCTTCGGTGTGGGTCACCCGGTGGGATTTGATTGATCGGGCGCGTCATGCGGAGGTGGACCCTGCCGTCTCGCGCCGGGCGCTGGAGCAGGTCATCTTGCAGTATCGTCCGGCCATGGTGGCGGCGATTGCTCGCAGCGGACTGCCCTCGGCGGATGTGGAGGACGTGTGTCAGGAGTTTCTGATGAGTGCTTTTCTGACCAATACGCTGCCCAAGGCGGATCGTGAGAAAGGGCGCTTTCGGACGTTCATGCTGTTTACGCTGCGCCAGTTTATCGTGGATTACCGTCGTCGTCAGGGCGCCTTGAAGCGGGGGTCTAGCCTTGTTGTCTCGATAGAAGAGGTGGATCAAGAGGAAGCCATGGCCATGCTGACGGCGCGCCCCCAGGAGGAACTCGCTTTCGAGGTAGATTTTGCTTTGTGTGTGCACCGGCGGGTCATTGAGTCCTTGCAGCAAGAATATTCTCTTCGTCGGCAAGCCGCTGTTTTTGAGTCCTTGCAGCCGTTGATTTTGGATCGTGAAGCGATGCCGGGTCCACTGCCGGGCATGGAAAGTATGGCCGTGCGTCAGGCGCTTTCGCGGCTGCGTTCGCGCTATGGCTCCAAATTCCTGAAACAGGTGAATTTGATTATCGATCATGGGGAGCAACCAGAAGAAGAAATGATCCAATTGCTCAAACTCGTCCTGATCGGGCTGCGGATGGAGGGTTCCAGTATTTGAACAGTCAGTTGTTTTTACCCGCTTGACATCCTTTCTCGATTATGAACGATCGGGTGTAGCGATGAGTATTCTTCGTTCTCCCGGTCCAATCTCTCCTGTTGATGGAGCAGATACCGCCGGGATTTCGAGTGAAGTGACGAGCGCGGGGGGCATTGATCTGGGGGACGTTCCCGAAGAGATTTTCCACTGTTTGGGCGAAGTGGTGAGGCCAAGGGGCGAGGCTGGGCCGGTGGATGAAAGGGCTCTGTGTGGATCGTGGATCGGCCGTTATCAGGTCCTTGAAGTGCTGGGGAGCGGGGCTTTTGGGGTCGTTTACCGAGCGGAACAATTGCAGCCCATCCACCGCGAGGTGGCCCTGAAGGTCATTCGCACTTCGGTTGAATCCCACGAGGTGATCGAGAGATTTGAAGAGGAACGGCAGACGTTGGCCCGGATGCAGCATCCAAGTATCATCGCGGTACTCGATGCGGGAACCACTGACGGAGGCAGTCCTTATTTTGTCATGGAGCGGGTCGAGGGACAGCCTGTGACCCACTACTGCGATCAGCGGAAGCTATCGATCACTGAACGCGTGGCCCTTTTCCAGCAGATTTGCCTCGCCGTGCATTACGCTCATCAAAAGGCGGTACTGCATCGTGATCTCAAACCCTCCAACATCCTCATCACGGAAATTGACGGCCAGCCAGTGCCTAAGATCATTGATTTTGGGATGGCTCAGGCCATGGCCCCAGCTTCCGGTGAAAAACAACCCGGCGAGGGCGACCGTCCCGCCTTCATTGGCACGCCTCCGTATGTGAGTCCCGAGCAAACCGCCGGCTCGCTAGATTTGGATATTCGCAGTGACATTTATGCGTTGGGCGCCGTGCTTTATGTGCTATTGGCTGGGATCAAGCCGGCGGCGTCGGAGATGATGAGTCCGTCCAGCTCCCGCCAGCAGGGGGAGGCGCCGCAACCGGCTCTCACGGACCGTCCCAGTCTCGCGTTGATGAGTCTGGCGGCCGGGCGTGAGGGGAGCTCGGCGGCCGCTGTGGCCGCCGCTCGATGCACCAGTCTGGGGCGGCTGCTTCGCCGACTGCAGGATGATCTGGACTGGGTCGTGCTGCGAGCGATGGCCCGCGAGCGGGAGTCCCGCTATCCCAGCGCCCAGTCGCTGGCCGATGATTTGGACCGCTGGCGTCAGCGGCAACCGGTGCAAGCCCGTCCGGGTAATGCCGTCTACAGGACCCGTAAATTTTTCGGGCGCCATGCGGTGAGTGTGATCGCGGTGGTTTCATTAATCGTCGTGATGGCGTTGGGGGCGGTCGTCAGCCTGATGCAGGCGCGTCAGGCCGATCTGGCGCGACGTCAGACCGAGGCCGCACTGGTCGAGACCCAGGCGCAGGAAAGGCTGGCGGAGCTGGCCAAAGCCCAAGCCATCACATCGCAGGGAGTGGCGGAATCAGCTTTAAACCGGGTCAATGGATTGCTAGAGCGTTCGTGGTTGGAAACCGGCCGGTCATGGCTGGAGCGATCCCGAATTTTCAAAACGAATGGCCAGCCTCATGCCGCCCTGCTCAGCGCGGCCCGAGCCGTGGGCTTTGCAGGGCTCGGGCGCCAGATCACGGAACCGGCTCACGTTGAGGAAACTTTTCCGCCGCTTCTCGGGCGGCGCTTTGAGACCGATCCGGCACTGGAGTCAGAGCGCCAGAATCTGGCGCTCGACGTCGATCGCTTGATTGATTCCGTCCGGCCTAGCCTGTGGCCGCTGTGGTCTCGTCAACATCCGCAGCTGCCGTTGGGCAGCGTCCACCGACTGTCGCTGCATCCGGATGGTTCGATGCTGGCCGTCGTTCACGACGACGGACAGCTCCGGTTTTGGGATTGTGGCACCAATCGGGAAGCGCTCGATCCAGTTCTCGGTTATCCAGCCGCGCTGAGGGATGTGGCCTTTAGCGGTGATGGTTCACTTCTGGCTGCTGGGTCGGTGGACGGAGCGCTGGTCCTCTGGAACTGGCGCGACCGAACGCAGCGTTGCCTGCGGGCTCGAGAAGCCGTTTCTGTGCACCGTCTCGCTGTCAGTCCGGACGGCATTCTGGTGCTGGCGGCCTACGATGATCAGACGTTGCGCCTGTGGAATACCCAGACCGGCCAGCCCGTCTGGTCTGCGCCTCAGTCCGTAGTCGCGCCAGTCGCGGATCTGACTTTCAGTACCAACGGCAACAAGCTGGCCTTGGCCCTTCAAAATGGATCGATGACGGTCTGGTCGCTGCAGGACAACCAGACGGATCCCAAGGTATTTCACTTTCAATCTCCCGTGGGATTGATGAGCATCGCCTTTGATCCCGCGGGGTCGATGCTCGCGCTGGGAGGAGCGGATGGATCAGTCAAAATATTTGATCTGATTCAGCGTCGCTACCGAAATGGATTTCAAGCGCAGCATCAGAACTCGATTGGCGGCGTGGTTTTTAGCGGTGATGGCCTACGGATTTTTAGCGGTGATTGGAATGGTCTGGTGCGCACGTGGTCGGTGGAGACGGGGCAGGCCATTGGTCCGCCCGTCCGCTACGAGTCTCGTATCCAGACCATGGCTGCGACGGCGGACGGCCAAGGGTGGGTGGCGGGCACCCGCCATGCGGTCGTTCACCTCCACGACGGACAACCGGAGACAGTGCCCCGCCGTTTGACTTTCCAAAACGCCGGATTCTCCGCGGTGGCCCTTAGTCCGGACGGGACTCAGCTCGTAGCCAGCACGCGGGCCTATGCGATCGAAGTCTGGAACACGACCACCGGAAAGCTCCGTTTATCGCTCACCGGTCATGTCGGCCGCCTGAGTGATCTTGTTTTTAGCCCAGACGGCACCCTGCTCGCCAGTGCTTCGTGGGACGGTTCTGTTCGCTTGTGGGAAACCACCGGATGGACGGAGGTGGCCGTGCTGGACAGTCATGAGGACAGCCTCAACGATGTGGATTTTAGCGCCAATGGATCACAGCTGGTGACCGCGGGCTCAAGCGGCCGACTGGCCTTTTGGGACGTGGCCACTCGCGAGCGGACCGGACTCTTTACCGTCTCGCCCGCGGGGGTGACCGTCGTGGCTTTCCAGCCGCCGGGTGATCCTCTCATGGTGGTCACGCAGGAGGGACGGCTTCTTGTCCGGCGACTGGCCGACGGACCATGGCTGCCGCTGGTGGACGACCCAGAGTTTCGGGTGACGGATGCGGCCTTCAGCAGCGATGGCACGTATCTCGCCGCGGCCACCCCCAGCGGGGCCATCAGGGTTTGGAACGCCCGATCCTTTGAGCTACAGCAATCGATGGAGTCGGATATGATACTCAACCGCCTCCGCTTTGCCCCCAAGGGAGGGGCTCTTGTGGCCGGTGCAACCGATGGGCACATTCGGTGGTGGAAAAAAACCGACTCCGGAGAGTTCCAGCAGGCTGCGTTCATCACCGCTCACAGCGATGTTGTCAGCGGTATCGCCACCTCCACCGATGGGCGTCTGCTGGCCACGGTTTCCTTGGACGGCGCCATGCGTTTGTGGGATGCTTCCTCCGGTAGCGAGGCCTTCACCACCGAAATTCTCGATGGCCGACCGCGAGCCCTGACCTGGAGCCCAGACGGTCGCTGGCTGGCTAGCCCTCTGAAAGGGCATGACGGGTCCGGTAGCCTCGTCCTCTGGGATGGTACGACCGGAAAATTGCTGGCCCGGCTGACGGGTCATGCCAAGGCCGCCAAAAGCATCGCCTTCAGCCCGGATGGCCAGTGGTGTGCCACCGGAGCGGAGGATGGATCGCTGATCGTTTGGAATGCTAAAAATGGCGTTCGGGTCCGGTCCATGGATCATGCCGGTCACCCAGTCACCAGCGTGACCTTCAGCCGGGATAGTTCGATGCTGGCCAGTGGGGCCGGGGATGGCACCGTGCGCATCTGGGAACTGGCGGCCGACAGCTCCACACCGAAACATATGTGGCGCCATCCCGTCCTCGTCTCCAGCGTGGTCTTCGACCGCGATCATCGCAGCGTGATCACAGGGGCCATCGATGGCCAAATCATCCGGTGGAAACTCAATGCCACTAGCGCAGGTCAGCTGCTGGCTCGCGTCGACTCCTCGATCAGCGTCCTGCAACTCAGTCCGGATGGCAGCTTGTTGGCCAGTCTCACCGATGCCGGACAGGTGCGGATCATGGATACCGCCACTTTCGAGCCTCGTTGCGTGCTTTCCACCGTCCAGCTGGAGGACGCCTGCTTTGCGTTCAGTCCGGACGGCCGGTTTATCGCTCTGCGGGACAACGATTACGGCGTCAAGGTTTGCGAAATTGCCACGGGTGCCACCATGGGACGCCTTTGGGGCCACACGGATCTGGTGTCAGGGCTGGCCTTCAGTCCCGATGGAGCCACCTTGGCGGTCTCGTCTTGGAGTGGGCGCGTGAAAGTGTGGAATACCTCCGACCTGTCATTGGCAGTGTCGGGGCCGGGCCCTGCCGGTCAGGCCGGTCAGGCCGCGGTCCCGGCCGTCGACCGCCAAAGCGCCGGCTATGACCGGGTCAATCACAGGAGTGAGCCCACCCACTGGTCGCTGCCGCCGACTGCGGACTTGCTCTCTTTTTTCCGATCAGGCGCGGCCAAGGAGTCGGCGGGCACGCTGCAGTGGCTGCCGCAGCCGGAGGATGCCGTGCCACGTGACGACCCTCCTCACGGGTTGCCCACTGCCGAATGGCGCCTTCTGGGCGACTCCACCGTCAGCCCGGTGAAGGTGTTTTCCTTCAAAATGAAAGTGCTGGCCCGCGGTGACCAATGGCAGGCCGCCATGGCATTGTGGAAACAGTTTCATGCCGCGCACCAAGGAACGGAGGTGCCCGATGAGGTGCGTTCAACCTACCTCACGCTACTGCTGACCACCCAGCGCGCTCAAGGATCAAAACTGGACCCAGCCACCCGCAGTCAGCTCGCCGAGGCCATCGACGCAGCGACCCCCGCCCAGGGCCTCCTTCCCTTTCCCCCAGAATGGCTGCGCTCCACTCCCGCGGAATAAAACCCGCACCGCGGCCGGAATGACGCGCCGAAGCCGAACTGCGCCGGGCCACCCAAGCCCCAACCCGGCTCCGCGTCGGTTCCGTCGGGGTCATAGATGCCTACTCGCGAAAAAAAACGAAAATTGTGTCAATGGCGCGTCACAAGCGCCGGCCGATTTCGGATCTATCAATAATGATCCACGGTCGGCAAGATTTAGAGTCGGCGGTGGAGCCGTGTTGTTCTCTATTTCATGCGCACATTTTTCCACAGTATGTTTTGCTCTCTGTCCTCATTTTCCGGTCTGAGTAATAGGAGCGGCCATGCCGCGCTGCGCAAGGTTTTGCCTGTCCGATTCTTGCCCGGTCAGCTTTTGAGGCAAGGGAGTCATGGGAGTCATGGGCACTCTATGGAATGTATTTCACCACGCTTATTGCAAAAACATTAAAAAATTTATGATAGGTAGGATAATCATCAATTGCGCATTTTTCGTTTCGATGGTGTTTTCAATCATGAGCTGCCATAAGGCTGCTGACATAGAAACAGTGGAGCAGCCCAAACCGACCGAATCTCCGACTGGAACAACATTGGACGAAGAAAGAGCTGTTGAAATCGTACGCACAGGTCTATTGGAAGACCTCAATAAACTAACGCAAGTCAAAGACCATCTTAATGTGTTTGTAGGAAAAATATCATTCGGCCCTGAATACGAGAGGAGTGAAAAAACTATTATTGAGTTTACAATTGATCCGGAAAAGCTTGATTTCAAATGCACTAAAAAACCGTCGTCTTATGGTGACGAGTATTTCCAGCGCGTGGAATTTACTATTGAAGCGACGAATGGCGTCTCGGTTCGGGCCAAGGAGGATTTGGATTATCCGCTTCTGCAACCTTGGTCTGTCACTGAGTCGTTGAGCGATAGCCTTGCTTGGCGTTGGAGACTCACGCACTCACCTGAGAGCGGTACTAAACTTGAGCCTTTGAAAGAATGGGAACTTGAAGCTTTTCCTGAAGACGAAATACGGTTTCTGTACGAATCGGAATCCACAGATGCTAAGGTTTCTGAACAAGTTCTTGCCTCGTTTGATAATTCAATCAAGCGGTATTTCTACTTTTCTGATTCAATTGAAACGGATGAGAAATTTGTTCTTTGGCTTACTCCCTTAAATAGAGGGGGGACCTATGATTTTACTGATGGCACTTACACTATATATCAATCAAGTGGACTCGGCAAATTGTTTACAAAAACCATGGAGGTTGATGAAGAAGGGCTTAATGCGGGTGTGCAGCAGAGGGGGATTTTGGAATATGTATTTGGGCCGCGTATTCGGAGGGCGGACCGCTTGGCGGACAAATGGTCTCCCTGGGGACCTGGCACTCAAACTGTACGCTGTTATTACCAAATTGATTCAAATGGAAAAATTGAATGGGCTCATCACATAAAAGACACTGGAGAAGTGACAACGCATGAGTTGCCCGATCTTGATTGCCTTTCTTACGGCACCTATCGTGAGCTGCCTGTGAGCCCATACACGAAACTGATGAATGACGACTGGGTGGAGAAACTTACCGGTTGGCGAAAGTTGTTAGCAAAAGATAAACCCTACAAGAGCTTACCAATATTTAATTCCTTTACACCTGTCTCATTTCTCGAAAAACCCTGTTCCATGGGGATGTGCAACCACTCAAATTGTGGCAAGAGGGAGCTTTATCACCACAACAGCATGTTTTCGGATGCCTACACAATAGACACGTTGGCAAACTATCTTTCGGCTAATAGCAAAAGCGACAATAGAGTTGGTTCAAATCAAATGTTGGGCATTAACGAGCTTCTTGAAATTAGTAAGAAAAGATGAAATATCAAACTGCGAGACATTTTTAAATGAAATCGAAGATTTGCAAGGTATGTGACGGGGAATTGGTCCGCTGTGAGCCTGAAGAAAACGCATTTTCACTGCACTTAAAATGTATGAAATGTGGCGTCGTATCAACCACGGAACATCAATCAAGCGTTGAAATGGCTTCGGAGCGGCGAAGTGTATTCATTTTGCCGTCAGAGTGCAAGCAAACCAAAAGTCCTCCCCAACAGATCGATACGATTCCTGATCTTGATTCGGATAACAGGGTTTCACAGTCAGACAACCAACATTATCCGAAATCGGAAAGAACGGTTGATGTAGATCACATAGGTTCTGCCAACTCTGAAGTGGTCGCGCCGTCACCCCGGCTTGATAGTGCGGTTCGTCGCCCAGGCGTCGTCAATCAAGATACAGTCCCCGCTAATGCCCAGCTTAAGGATATTCCCTTCCGGCATCAGAAAATGCGCGAATCTCGCAGATTACCACACTATCTCATTCGGAACAGTGGAGCCCAGATGGAGGCCATCATTCAAACCCTAGTGGAGCGTACAAATCGATTTTCTAGAGAACGCTCGGTTATCGGATGGGCTCAGGGATTAGCGAACATCCCAAGGGTGAATCGTCCTCTTCGAATCCTGGATGAACTCTGCAAGGGGCATTCGGCTTGTACAGACATTAGTTTCAGAGTTCAGGATCGAGACCTGTATGTCAGATTCAATGCTCTTGCTAGTACCCGAATTCTCTATCTCAAGTGGTTGCTTGCGGCCTGTCTGTGGGTTATTTTTGGCCCTCTGTTTCTGTCGCTATATTTAAAATCAAGTGGAGCCTTAAATTCATGGATCAACGATTACGCGCAAAAAACAAGTGATTTTGAACATGATGGCCAAGATAAAAAAGTTTTTTATGTTAACAGAATTAAAAAGGGTGTTGTCAGCGTCGATGGAAACAAATTAACCGAATCATTACGAAAAGGAAAAATTGTCAAACTAGGTCCCGATATTACGGAGATTTTTACATCTGAAGGTTTTCGCTTTGCTCTCGCGGTAACCGATAATTCGAGCGCAACAAATCCGCTAATAATGATGGGCGATGAGACAAACGCTGCGGAAATACTTACAGCTATTATTTCATACGCTATAGAAGCATATCTCGGTCCTCCGGAAACAGCGGTAATCCTTGATCGGAACTCAAAATACATAATTAAAAAAACTACGTTTTTCGGCTCTTCTCCAACTTTGCATAATAGAATCAAGCGTGTCGATCTTCTTGAAAGATCGAAATTGACTGATGTTATAGACATATGGTTTAAACCAATTGCTGTAGTTGAGATTAAAGCAGCTTTAGCGGGAGCTACGACAGAGGAGAAGCCTTGGTCGATCTGGAAACTCTTCATGGCGGATCCCAAGGGTGGAATATTTCACATCGGACCGGCATTTCTGATAATCACAGGGTTGAGCGGAGCGGTGTTTTGGTTCCTTCCTAAACATTATCTCAATGGTTTATGTCGTGTGCTCGGATGGCCAACGCAGGATGAATTTGAGAACCACGTTCTCGCCATGCCGGCGAGGATTGAAGGCTTTCTCAGCGACCTGCTGCTTTACGATTTTGGTGTGCAGCAAAAGGACATCGTTAACATCAATTCTGGTGCTCAATCCTGATTATTTGAACACAATTTTGCTTCGTGACCAAGTAAAGGAATAGTCATCATGAATAGCACCTATGACTTGCGCGATCTTCTCATCTGGGAAATCAAACCGATCCCAGACTTTGTTAGCGATCACACACTAACAGGAGAGTCCCTTGCCGACCGGCTCAGAGAGGTGATCTCGCGGTGGGTGCAATGGGCGGGAAGTCTTTGGAGTTGGCGCGACGAGGCAAGCTTCGCTTTGCGTTACGCGGCGCGACGAGGCAGCATCCGGGTTTTCTTCATGGCCTGCGCTCATGACCCGTCAAAACGAAATCAATTGTTCGGAGAGATTAGCGTGATGCTACGTTCGCAGCGGCTCGGAGGGGCTTTTTTGGCCACCGCCGAGGTCACTGCGGACTTCGAGAAAGAATGTTTTCCGGAGGGCATGGCGTTGATGGAGATCGCGCAGCATGAAACATCGGCGCTTTGGCGATTGCCGTCCTATCTTAAAGGCAATGACGAGTTCCGACGTCGGTTTTCGTGGTTGCCTCATGAAGTCAGCGACGCCCCACCGGTGGTCTACCCGTGGGCCGGGCCGGGAGGGCCGTATCTGGTCCCGATGGAGAGTCTAATCTCCCAGCCGGTCCCTGTAACCTTAAGTGTATATCTGCAACCAACTACGCTGGCGGCGCATGAGTGGCAGTGGTTGGCGGCCATGGCGCAGCATGCCCAATCTCAGGCGGAGCAGAGCCTCCAGCAGGTGGGTTCGGGATCCGGAATGCGGGTGGTGGATCCCTCGTCGGAACTCGCCGGGAAGCTTTACATGGCCAATCTGCGGCGACTTTCCGCCATGCCGTTCCTTGTGACGGTGCAAATCGCTGCCGCGGATGGCCGCTATGACGTGGCACAGACGGTGGCTGGGGCGATGCAGTCCCTAGTGCACGAGGTTCCTTACGACAGCAGTTCGGAAGGCGATGAGCGTCTCCCGTCGGGTTGCGCCAGCCGTGCTTTCGATGAGCTCGCTGCGCTCGAGGCTGCGGCGGGTCAGTACTTTGGCCTGCGCTTCCCGGTTGGCGCGGTTGTTGAAAGCCTGCAGCGCTTCAGGTATCTGGCCGATGCGAAGGGGGCAGCGACGATGTTCCGACTTCCCGTGAGCATCCGCGGGGGGGTGCCCGGTATCGAAGTGCGCCAGCTCCCGCCCGACTTCCACCCCGGGCCACGCGCGGCAGCGAAACTCGAGCGGCACTTGAAACTCGGGGTGTATCAGGCTGGTGGCGATGCCTATTTTCCCGTCGATGACCTATGCAAACATGCCCTGATTACCGGTTTCACGGGAAGCGGCAAGACCGTCACGGTGCTCCAGCTGCTCTATCAGCTCTGGGTGGATCACCGTATTCCGTTCCTGGTTCTCGAGTCGGCGAAGCAGGAGTACCGCGGGTTGCTCGGCGTCGGCGGATTGAGCGACGATCTATCTGTTTACACCCTCGGAAACGACCTCTGTGTGCCGTTTCGGCTGAATCCGTTTGAACTGCTGCCGGGAGTGCGCGTGGAAGCGCACCTCAGCAAGCTACAGACTTGCTTCGAGGGCGCCATTCCGCCGATCGGCCCGTCCTCATCGGTGATCTCCGAGGCCCTCCTGCGGGTCTACGCCGCGTGCGGGTGGAGTATGACTGATGTCTATCCCAGGAATGGGAATTCGCGGCGTTCTTTTCCCCAGTTGTCGGGGTTTGTCTTGATGATCGAGAAAGTGCTTCAAGAGAGGGGTTACGAGGGAGAGGTGCGGTCCAACCTGAATGCCGCGCTCGTCGGGCGCTTCAAGCCGCTGCTGATCGGCGGAAAGGGCCGGATGTTTGATACGCAGCGGACGGAGCCGTCCGCGACAGCAATGTTTACCCGACCTGCGGTGCTGGAGATGAACGACCTGAGCGTGGATGACAAGGCTCTGGTGGTGATGTTCCTACTGATGTTGCTACGCGAGCACCGGGAGCAGAACAAGTCGAGGAACGGTCAGCTGGTGCATGTGACGATGGTGGAGGAGGCGCACAACATTCTTGAGAATGTCAGTTCCAAGGGCGGCGGGGAAGGCGCGGCCTCGGCCGATACGAGATTCAAGGCTGTCGAAGCCTTCTGTCAGCTTCTGACCGAGATCCGGTCCCTCGGGGAAGGATTGATCATCGCGGACCAGAGTCCCGAGAAACTGGCGGCGGATGCGCTGCGGAACACGAATCTGCAGATTGCCCATCAGTTGCGCGACGGCAACGACCGAAAGGCCATCGCGAATGCCATGATCATGGAGAAGGAACAGTGTGATTTTCTCGGGAAGCTCCGCCCGGGACAGGCTGCGCTGTTCAGGACTGGTCTGGAGAAGGCTACTTTCATTCAGGTCGATCTTTTTTCGCCCACTGCGCGTGAACGCGAGACCGCGGAACAGAATCCGGGCGGTGCTGCCTGGTCGGCGCTGCGGGTGAAATATGGTGATCGTCTTGGCTTCAATTCGCTGCTCACTGACGACGAAGTACAGGCCATCATGGCGAATCGGAACGCCGGTACTCTGTCCACATCGCGATTGGATCTTCCCTGTCGGGGTTGCGAGTTCTGCAGACGTCAATGCGTCTATCGCGACGCGATCTTTCCGGAGATGAAGGAACCGGCGTCGTTGCATGCGGCGGAATCCTTCCTGACTGTCTACTGCGACGAGGAGAAGTTCACAGCTGCAGATGTGTGGAAATCCGCATCGGCAGCAAGCCGGGAGGCGCTGATCAGATGTGGGATCAGCGAGACGGATTCGGACGCTGCGTGGTGTGTCTTCGTGCATCTCTGGGATTTCTTGTTCGACGTGCGTGACGCTTCCAAGAGTCTCAGCGGCGAGAACCACGCCGCGTTTTTGAACGTCTACAACAGAAGCGTCGACGCCTGACAACTCTGAACAATCAAACACAGCATGACCGAGTCAGGATCCAAAGAGAATCGCGCACCTGAGATCAAGTCGCAAGCGCCCACCAGTTCCGAGACCACGAAGGTCAAGGAAACGCCGCATCTTGGCGAGGCTTCGAAGGTGGGGGAAAGCACGAAGCCGGCGGAAGGGGCAAAGCCACCGTCGGCGGAACGGCTGTCCGGCTCCGGGGCTGGGCGGACGGGCGAGGGCGCGGCACCGCCTCCCGATCGGAGCCGCGAGGTCGCGCCGGCCCCCGAGCGGAAGGGGGCGGGGGAGCGGGACCCGGGCGTGCGGGCCGAAGGCCCGAAGGCGGAGAAGGCGCCGGAGGCAGCCGACCGCCTGAAATCGGGCGGAGGGGAGCAGGGACCGAAGGGGGCCGGGGAAACGGGCAGCCACATGGAGGCGCGGCAGGCGAAGCAGCAGGAAGCGGTGAGGGAGAAGAATCAGGATGTGGAAACAGTGCGGCAGCAGATCCGCGAGGCGGAGGCCCACCGGCCCGGTCCGGAGCAGAAAGCGGACCACGAGCGGCACGTGGCGAAGCTTCATGAGGAGCACGCGCGGGTGACGGGTCAGGCAGT
>CAJBME010000190.1 GCA_903954065.1 uncultured bacterium | reverse complement strand
GGCCCTCTCTCCCTGGTCCCGGACCCGCCAATGACGCCACCCGAGAAAGCAAATTTCCTCCAGGCATCCCTCCAAGTATGGCGCTTGATACCGAAAACGACCTGCCCGTGCCCGTCCCCCGTGATATCGCAAAATTATTCCTGCAGTAAATTGCCAACCGTTTCCGCCATCCCACCGAACGCGCCCGCACGAAAAGTCTCGCTCCCGACGAACTGCGCGGCAGCCCTTTTACCATCAGCAGCCTTGGCACATCCGGTATCGATGCCTTCACGCCCATCAGCAATTTCCCCGAATGCGCCATCCCCGGGGTCGGCCGTATCTTCCGCCAGCCCGTTGCCGATGGCGAGGCCACCGTCCTTCCCGACACCCTCACCCTGGGCCCTGCCTTAGACCACGGAGCCTTCCACGGCGCTCCTGCCGCGAGGTTTCTGCAAGCTCAGACAGAGCCCATCGAAGCGCCTTTGGAAACGTTGGATGGCTGAATTTGCGGGCGCACCACGTCCTGAAGCCAATTTTTGAGGGGCTTTTATCCAGTTCCAGCGATTTGGATGCATCCGAATCATCCCCAGGATCGGTAAATTTGTTCACACTGGACTATAATCTGTCCTTAACACGAAGGCTCCTCAACATCCCCTCCAAAACATGAAAATCGCCAAATCTTTGGGTGGCCTTGTGGCCGCCGCTGTCAGCCTGTTCATCATGCCATTTCCTATCATGGCGGAAGCAAAAACACTGGCCACCTTTGAATCAGAAGACTGCCTCGTGTCCTGGACTTCGGTAAATGACGGCGTCATGGGGGGGATTTCCAAGGGAGGCTTTTCACGCACAGACCAAGGCACTCTGATGTTCAAGGGTGAACTATCCCTCGAAAACAACGGTGGCTTTGCTTCCATCCGTATGAAGCCAACCGAACTGGATCTTTCCGGCATGGCCTCCCTGGTTGTGAAGGTCAAGGGCGACGGGCGCACTTATTGGCTCGAGCTGCGCGCCGCGAACCAGATGGCGGCAAGTTCCTATCGCGCCTACCTCCCAACCAAAGCGGGCGAGTGGGAAGAAATCAGTGTTCCACTGGCCGATTTCAAACTGCAAGCCTTCGGTCGCGAACTTCCCATCAAGGCGCTCGATTCCGCTGCCGTGGCCTCGGTCGGAATCACTATTGCGGATAAAAAAGCCGGTCCATTTGAATTGGAAATCGAGTCTGTGAAAGCCTCCCCGGGGGAGGTGGTTGTCAAAACGGAATCTGCGGGCACTATCGTCGATGTTGCCAAAGCGGCCGGTGGATTCCAGACCCTGGTGGCTGCAGTCACCGCTGCTGATCTGGTGGGAGTCCTCTCAGGAGAGGGTCCTTTCACAGTGCTCGCACCAACAGATGAGGCGTTCGCCAAACTGCCCGCCGGCACCGTCGACAACCTGCTCAAACCCGAGAACCGGGCCACACTCGTGGACATCCTCAAGAACCACGTCATTGCCGGCGGGGTGACCTTGGCCAAGGCTCTGGAAATGCGCGAGGGGACGACCCTTCAGGGATCGGGCATTTCGATCAAGTTCGGCGACGGTCGCGTTCAAATTGGAAATGCGACGCTGATCAAGGCCGATATCGCTGCCTCCAATGGAATCATCCACGTGATCGACCAAGTGCTGCTGCCTTCCAAAGCAACTTCAGATCCCCTGACCCCCACCGCTCTGATCGAGCTGGCCATTAACCGCGGCGTGCCCCTCTTCAACAACGGCGATGTGGAGGCTTGTGCGGCGCTCTACGAAATTACCTGTGAGGCCCTTCGTTCAATGACTGAGGTTCCCGAAGCCGCCCGCAAAGAAATTGAGCGATCCCTGCAGTCCGCGAAATCCGGGAAATCCGATCGAAAAACGGCTTGGATCCTGCGCGAAGCGATGGATGGCGCATGGAAGGCACTGAAGGAAACCAAGAAATAGAAATTCCTTCCACCATTTCCGCGACTGCGAAAAAAGCGTTTGGGGGTTGATTGGGAGGGCCCGGAACCGGAACCACAGGGTTCATTGATTCCCCTCCCCGCGCATGAACAGACGCCCTCCCCGCCCCTCTCCCCGGTCCCCGTCCCGCCCATGACGCCACCCGCGAAAAGCAAATTCCTTTCAAACATGAATTGCGGGACAGGCTGAAACGGGAACGATGAGCAGCAGGAGCTTGAGCATCATCGGCCGGGGCGCGGGATTACTTCCAACCGCCGCCAAAAGCGCGGTAGGCCTGCACGACGGAGAGCAATTGGTCGCGGCGGGCGTCCGCAAGATCGAGCTCGGAGTTGAACAGATTGCGCTCGGCATCGAGCACTTCGAGATAACTCGATTCACCCCCTTCGAAGCGCTCGTTGGCAACCGTGGCGACTTTGCGGTTCGCTTCCACAAGGCTGCTTTGCTCGGCGGCGATCTCACCGGTTTTCACATGGGCGTTGATTGAATCCGCTGCTTCCCGGAAGGCTTGTTTCGCGGCTTTGTCATGGGCGGCAAGGGCCTCACCGGCAAGCGCCCTGGCGGCATCCACGCGGGCTTTGGAGCGGCCGGCATCGAAGATCGGTCCGGCGAGACCAGGCCCGATGGAGTAAACTCCGGAATTGCTATCGAGTAGATTGTCAAGGGAGTTGCTGATGACTCCGCCCTTGCCTGTTAGAGAAAGCGTGGGCAGACGCAGGGCGGTGGCGACACCAATCCCGGCGGTGGCGGCCTGATAGGCTTGGTTTGCGGCGGCGACGTCGGGCCGGCGTTCCAACAAGGTGGATGGCAGACCGCCTGTGATGCGGAGTGAGGAATCAAGTTTGCCGCCGCGGGGGACGCTGCCGGGGAACTCGCCGAGCAACGAGCGGATTTCATTTTCCTTGGCGGCGATGGCTTGCTCAGTGATAGGGATGGCGGTGCGTGCCTGTCCCAGGAGGGCTTCGGCCTGACCAACCTCAAGATCGGAACTGACCCCGCCATCGCGGCGGCTGGTGACGAGTTTGAGTGATTCCTGGCGGCTTTGCGCCGTGCGTTTGGAAATGGCGAGGCGTTCATCGAGATTGGTCAGTTCGATGTAGGAGCCAGCGACGGCAGCGACCAAGCCGGTTTGCACGGCATCGCGCAGGTGCTCCGATTCCAACAATCTTGCGCGGGATGCTTCGTTGCTGCGGCGGATGCCGCCCCAAAGATCAATTTCCCAGCTCAACAGGCCGGTGAGATCGTAAGTTTCCGAGCTGCGGTCACCACCGGGAGGGACTTGGCCACCATTGATTGAGCCGTAGTTAGCGGACGCGCCCCCACTGCCACCGAGTTGAGGGAACCAGTCTGAACGGGAGGCATTCGCGCGGGCGCGGGCTTGTTCGATGCGGTAGGTGGCAGCGACGAGGTCCGGGTTGTTTTTCAGCGCGCTTTCGATGAGTCCGCGCATGGTGGAGTCCGAAAAAACCGAGCGCCAGGCCTTGTCACCGAAGGAGGTGCCGTGAGGAGAGGAATCCCCGCGGATGGACCCAGGAGTTTGATAGTCCGGAGATCCCGGTTGGGGGCCGGACACGCACGAACTCAGAATAATCGTGCTGAAAACGAGGGCTAGAGGTCGGGCGGTGGTTCGCATCGTGATCGCAATCGGTATGGGAGGGCTTCCGGGTTTTGTCAGCGCAGTGATCAACCGCAGTGAGTGGGGCCGCGGTTCCGGCAGGTAAAGATTTTCCCTGCCAGCCCCTTGTTTAGAGAACGGACACGATGTTGCCGAGAGCCTCGCAGGCATCAAGTGGATTCTTTCCGCGGTGGAGCCGGGCATTCGGCGACCTGCGCCGGACCCTGAGGTTCGTCAGGAGAAATTCAAGCCATCGGAAAAGCCGCAGGACTATGGTCAAAGCCTCCGAGGTCGTGGTTGACACTCGAGGCCTGTTTATTTAGGTAAGATCTGTTTTCGACCATCTTTCAGAGGTCCCTTGAGAGCCAGCCGCAGATGGGGCCCAGACGTTTTTTTCACCCAACCCGAGCGAACCTCCAATTTGAAAACCATCTCCCGCAATCACACCGGCGGATCATCTCGCCTCGCCACAGTGCCCATCGGGGCTGCTTTGATAGTGGCTCTCTCTCTGACCGCCTGCAAGAAACCCGGAGCTGTGGCAGCTCCGCCGCCCATCGTCGAAGTGCTGGAAATCACCACCTCGGCGGTGCCGCTGACAGCGACTTTGATCGGCCAGCTCGACTCCCCGCAGAATGTCGATGTGCGGGCGCGGGTGGAAGCTTTCGTTGAGGAAACTCCATTTATCGAAGGCACCGAGGTGGAAAAGGACCAGATCGTTTTCAAACTCGATAAGCGGCCGTATGAGGAGAAGCTCAAAGGCGCGGAGGGCTCCCTCGCCGAGGCCGTGGCCGCGCTTGCCAAATACAAAGCGGACGTCGCCCGGCTTGAACCACTTTTCGAAAAACGTGCGATTCCCAAGCAGGATCTCGACAACGCGCTCGCCTCAGTGCAGGTTGGCGAAGCGGGGGTGCAGTCCGCCAATGCGCGGGTGGATTCCGCCAAACTGGACCTCGGCTATTGCGATGTGAAGGCTCCCATCACTGGCCTGATTGGTGCCAAGCAAGTCTCCATCGGCGATTTCGTCGGCAAGGGCGAGCCCACTTTGTTGGCGACGATTTCCACGCTCGATCCCATCTGGTTTTACTGCAACTTCAGCGAGGTCGAATACATTCGCGCCAAGGAGCGGAGCGTCAAGCTGGGCCGTGAGCTGGCATCGCTACCCCTTACGCTCATTCCCGCCGATGGCAAGGATCACCCGGATCAGGGTCGATTCGTCTTCGTGGACCGCGCGGTGGATGTCAAAACCGGGACGCTGCGCATCAGGGCGGAGTTTCCCAACAAGCAGAAACTGTTGCGTCCCGGCATGTTCTCAAGAGTCCGCGTGGACATCGGAACACGCAAGGACAGCATCGCCATCCCGGAGCGCGCCTTGGTCTCATTGCAGGGAAAATCATTTGTTTGGGTGATAAGTCCGGAAGGCATCGCAAATCAGCGCGCCGTTACCACAGCCGAGCAAGTTGATTCAAACATCCTCATTTCCGAAGGATTGAAACCCGGCGAGCGCATCATCCTTGAAGGCATCCAAAAAGTGCGTGAGGGCGCGCCGGTGAAGGCGTTAAACGCCAGCCAGATGGCCGCCATGAAATCCGCTCCCGCCGCCGAGGTGAAACCCGCCAAGCACTAACTCGTTATGGCTGAATTCTTCATCCGCCGGCCGATCGTGGCGATGGTCATCTCGATCGTCACCTGCATCGTGGGCCTCATTTCGCTCTCACGCCTGCCGATTTCGGAATACCCGAATGTCAGCCCCACCCTGATCCAGGTCACATCGACCTATCGCGGTGCCGCCGCCGAGGCAGTCATGGAATCCGTGGCGACGCCCATCGAGTCCAAGGTCAACGGCGTGGACAAACTGCTCTACATGCAGTCCTACAACGCCAACGACGGCAAGATGACGCTCAACGTCACCTTTGATGTCGGCACGGATGTGGACATCATGCAGGTCAATACGCAGAACCGCGTGGGCCAGGCGGAGGCCCAGCTGCCGGATGCAGTGAAACGCGAGGGCGTCATCACCAACCGCTCCAGCCCTGATATCCTGTTAGCAATCGGGGTCTCCTCGCCGAAGGGCACCTATGACGGAGTTTTTCTCGGCAACTACGTCGACATCAATCTCGTGGACCAGATCAAGCGCGTCCGTGGTGTGGGTGACGTGAAGAATTTCACCGCCCAGGATTATTCGATGCGCATCTGGCTCAAGCCGGACAAACTCGCGTCCCTCGGTGTGACGCCGACCGATATTTCCAACGCGATCAAGGAGCAGAACGCGCAGTCGCCCGCCGGGCGGATCGGCGCGGAGCCCGCGCCAGAGGGACAGGAGAGCCAGTTCAACGTGCGGGCGCTCGGCTTGCTCAAGGACCCCAAGGAGTTTGAAGAAATCATCATCCGCTCCAGCGCCGATGGCCAGCAGGTGAAAATCAAGGATGTCGCGCGCGTTGAATTGGGCGCGCAAACCTACGACCTCCGCGCCCGCATGGACAAGGCTCCCGCCGGCGCACTCGGCGTCTATCTGGCCCCCGGTGCCAACGCTCTTGAAACAGCGGACAACGTGAAAAAGATCCTGGAGGAGGCGAAACTGCGCTTCCCGCCGGACATGGAGTATAGCATCACGCTCGACTCCACTCTGCCGATCAAGGCCTCGATGGAAGCGATCGTCCACACGCTCTTCGAGGCGATCGTTCTGGTGCTCATCGTGGTATTCATCTTCCTGCAGAGTTTCCGCGCCACGATTATTCCGATGCTCACGGTTCCGGTTTCGCTGTTAGGTGTTTTCATCGCTTTCCCGATGCTCGGTTTCAGCCTCAACACGCTCACGATGTTCGGGTTGGTGCTGGCGATCGGCATTGTCGTCGATGATGCCATCGTGGTGGTCGAGGCCGTGCAACATCACATTGAGCGCGGGCTCTCGCCTGTGGATGCGACGCGCAAGGCGATGAAAGAAGTCTCCGGCCCGGTGGTGGCCATCGCGTTGATTCTCTGTGCGGTGTTCGTGCCCGTCGCTTTCATGGGTGGTGTGACCGGCCGGCTCTATCAACAGTTTGCCATTACCATCGCAGTCTCGGTGATTTTCTCCGCGATCAACGCGCTCACGCTCAGCCCGGCGCTCTCCGCGCTGTTGCTGCGCAAACCGACCCCCGGCCGTGGTCCGGTTGCCTGGTTTTTCAAGAAGTTCAATAACTTCTTCGACTGGGTTATCGAACGTTATGGCAAGATTGTCGGTGGCCTGACGCGCAAGGCGACGTTCTCAATGCTGATACTCGTCATCGTCTGCGGCGGTATTTGGGGCCTCGGTAAAATCGTTCCCGGCGGATTCATTCCGGACGAGGACAAGGGTTATATGTTTGTCGCCATCGAACTTCCGGAAGGTGCCTCGTTGCAACGGTCGGATGAATTGCTCAAGCAGGTTGAGGAAATCGTCAACAATACCAAAGGCGTGCGCTCGGCGCTGGCCCTCAGCGGTTTGAATATCCTGAATAACCTCAACGTGCCGAATGCTGCGCTGATGTTCATCGGTCTTGATGACTGGAAAGAGCGCGCAACACCCGAACTCCACGCCAAGGCGATCGCCACAGCATGGAATAAAAAATTCGCGGCAATTCCCGGGGCACGCATCTTCGCCTTCGGCCCGCCGGCGCTGCCCGGATATGGCAACGTTTCCGGCTTCACCATGCAACTTCAAGATCGCTCGGGCGGCAACGTCGAACAACTTGCGGCGATGGTGAATCAAGTGCAGGTCGCCGCCGCGAAACGCCCGGAAATCGGCCGCGTCAGCACGACCTTCAATCCCGCGACACCGCAGGTCAAAGTCGAACTCGATCGCGAGAAAGCCCGCACGCTCGGAGTCCCGGTGGACAGTGTGTTCCAAACGTTGCAGTCCTATCTGAGCGGACTCTATGTGAACGATTTCGTGAAATTCGGCCGGGTTTACAAAGTCTTCCTGCAAGCCGAACCCGAGTTCACCAATACGCCGGACGACATCGGGAAATTCTGGGTGCGCAACAACGATGGCGGCATGGTTCCGCTGAGCACGCTAGTCAACATCACCAAGACGTCCGGGCCCAACTTCGCCACCCGTTTCAATCTCTACCTATCCGCCGAGATGATGGGCGCGCCCGCTCCCGGCTACAGTTCGGCACAAGCGCTCAAAGCGATGGAGGAAGTGATGGCTGGCATGCCATCCAACGTCGGTTACGAATGGTCCGGCCTCACGCTTCAGGAAAAGAAATCCGAGGGACAGGCCGGACTCATCTTCGGCATGGCGATCATTTTCGTATTCCTATTGTTAGCCGCGCAGTATGAGAGCTGGTCGCTGCCATTCGCCGTGCTGCTTTCCGTGCCCACCGTCATCCTAGGAACGATGGTCGGCTTGTTGCTGCGGAATTTCGAGATGAACGTCTATGCGCAGGTCGGATTGGTCATGCTGATCGGTCTCGCCGCCAAGAACGCCATCCTCATCGTCGAGTTCGCAAAAATGAAACGGGACGAGGGCATGCCCACACTAGAAGCTGCGCTAGAAGGTGCGAAACTCCGCCTGCGTCCGATTCTGATGACTTCGTTCGCCTTCATCCTTGGCTGCGTGCCGTTGATGCTGGCCAGCGGATCCGGCGCCGCCTCCCGCAGCACCATGGGCACCGGCGTGGTCTTCGGCATGACGATTTCCACCGCCATCGGTCTATTCCTGATCCCTGTCTGTTATGTCTTCGTGCAAAAGTTTTCGGATCGGAAGGAGAAGAAGGCGGTCGCGGCGAGAGAGGAAGTGGTCTGATCTAAATATGGCAGAGAGCGAAGGCATTGCTTGCAGCGTTATTCTATGAGTGTCGACGCCCAAGAACCGCGCCAAGCTTCCTGATTGGATTATTCTTTCGCGCCCCGGCCTCAGGGCCAGTTAGCGACAACCGAAGCGCAGCGGAGGTAGCCGGAGGCAATCCTAGACGCGCCGCTACAGGGCATTCTCCATCTCAATTCCAAGACTTTGGAATTACCGTGCTGGCAAGCGCCGAGACGGCCTCCCGCGGGTGGCTGGCGGAGAGGCTGATGCGCTGGCGCGCGGTGCCGCGGGGAACGGTGGGAAAGCGGATGACGGGAACGTGGAAACCGGCATCGGCGAACGCGACGGATGCGGCGGGTGCGGCTTCGTTAGAACCAGGGATGACCGGCAGGATTGGGGCGGGGGACTGCCGGACGCATGTGATGTTTTTCTGAAGCCGTTGCCGGAGCTTTTCCCCTTGTTCCGAGCGGATGAGATCGAGTGACGTAAGGCGGCGTGGGCCAGCGCGGGCGGCGGAGCAGTGGAGTAAATGAATGAGCGGGCGCGGTTGGTGAGAAGGTCGATCCACCCGCGGGTGGCGGCGACGTATCCGCCGGAGAGTCCGGCGGCCTTACTGAGCAGACCCCCTCTCTCCCTGGTCCCGGTCCCGCCCATGACGCCACCCGCGAAAAGCGAATGCCTTTCAGACAGAAACTGGGGGCGGCGGCGGGAGGGCCGATTTCGCTTGTCCCGCGGGGCTGGCCTCACTAACCTATCCCCATGCGGGTCCGTTCCCGCGGCTGCTGATTCCCACGATACTATGCGTGCTTTCCCCACTTCGTCTGGCCGCGGCAACGCGCGCCGCGCCGCCCTGGCCTTGCTGAGTTCCGCGGCCTGGCTGTCGGCCTCTGCTCCCCCCGCGGGTTCGGACGGGGCTGTTGCCATGGCGGAAGACAGCGCGCGGACCTTGGGTCCGGCCGATTTCGGCTTTACGGATGCGGGCGACGACCCCGCGGACATCTTTAAGGGGCTGCGGGTGGCCAGCCTGCCGACGCAGGGGATCTTGGCGATCGACGGGGTCGCGGCGCGGGCGGGGGACTTTGTTTCGCTCTTTCCGGAGCCGGGCAAGGTTTGGACGGACCGAGTGCGCCCGCACTTTTGGCAAGCCCTGGCGTCGTCGGCGGACGGGAGCAAGTTGCTGGCGGCGCCGACGGGCTCTGACAACGGGGCGCGGCTCTATGTTTCGGCGGATTCCGGCGCCAGTTGGACCGCTCGGGAGTCGAGCCGCAACTGGGGGGCGGTGGCCGCTTCCGCGGACGGCACAAGAATGGCGGCCACGGCCATGCAGGGCATGATTTATGTTTCCGGGGACTCCGGGGCGACCTGGGTGGCCCGCGGCACCGCTCAGTTCTGGGTCTCCATCGCTTCCTCGGCGGACGGCGCGCGGCTGGCGGCGGCGACGGGAGGGGGCCCCATTTACACTTCCATCGATTATGGAGCGACCTGGACGCCGCGGGGGGTCAGCCGGAATTGGGCCAGCGTGGCTTCCTCGGCGGACGGCACCCGCTTGGTAGCCGCGGTGCGCGATGGAGGCGCGATTTTCACCTCGATGGATGCCGGGGCGACCTGGGTGGAACGGCCAACGGGCGGCAGCTGGCAAGCGGTCGCTTCCTCGGCCGACGGGTTGCGCCTGGTGGCGCTGGATCAGCGCGCGGCAGACGGAAAGGGCGTTTGGACTTCGGGGGACGGCGGGGTCACTTGGCAGCCCCACGCCTTGGTCGGCTATTGGTCGGCGGTGGCCTGTTCGGCGGACGGCTCCCACTTGGCGGCGTTGGCGGATCAGATCTACTTGTCGCAGGATTTTGGAGAAACCTGGAGCGCGCGCGGCCTGGGCAATTCCTGGTCGGCGGTGGCGTCCTCGGCGGACGGGAACAAGCTGGTGGCGGCGGCTCAGTTCGGCAGCATCTACACCTCGGAGGCGACCACCCCGATCCTGACCTTCACGCCGACGCCCGACGCTTTCGGGGCGCCCTACGCAGACTTTACTTTTCAGGTCGCCGACAGCGGCGCGGCGGGCGCGGATTTGGACCCGACCCCGAACCGCCTGACTTTTTCGGTGGCGGCGCAGGATGACGCCCCGCGACTGGCGGCGGCGCTGCCCGACCAAGCAGCTCCCACGGGACTTCCTTTTGAATACCGCCTGGCCGAGGGGAGTTTTGTGGATCCGGATCCGGG
>CAJBME010000189.1 GCA_903954065.1 uncultured bacterium | reverse complement strand
TAAGCCTCGAAGCCCTTGCGGTCGGCAACATCGAGTGCGAGCAGGGCTGCCGCCGACAGAACAGCGCCGGGTGCTTTGTCGCCACCGTTTTCGGACACGAATTGTTTGATAACGATTGGCGGGTTTGCAGCTGAGTCGCGCAGCGCCTCACGGGCAATACAAAAACGGGCGACAACATCACAACCCGGCGGGTAGCCTGCGGCTAGTGCGGCCTTCGCCTCGGCGGCGGCCTCTTCCCGTTTGCTGAGGTCGGCCTCGGTTTTCCATAATCCCATCAGGGCGATGATGAGGCGGTTGCGGACGATCCATAGATCCGGAGCTTTCGCGTGGTCTTTGAGGGCCTTGCGGCAAAGCTCGACGGCTTTTGCATAATGGGCGCGCGCCTCGGACTGGTTCAGGCGATAGCGCAGCGGCGGTGCGACGAAGCAGTCCTGAATCGCCTGCAGAGTTTCCTCGGGCACGGATGTCGCGCCGCGGGCAAGCGGTTGAGCTTTCTCACTCATCGCATAGGCCTTGAGCTCGGGTGGTAAGGTGGGATTTAACCGACCCTCGGGATCGGACACGAGGAAATCGCCGATCAACAAGGAGTCGATCTGCATGACGTAGCGTGGCTCCGTCCATGAGCGCGCCAAGGAGGATTGGAACATGCCGACATAATCGGGCTTGCCATCGGATTGCACCTTGTTTGCACGGCCCGTGCCGGCCATGATCAAGGCGGTGTATCCGGTTGGATTCACCGTTAGGATGCGCGGATCCTCTCGCACAAATGCATTGTATATCGGGTTTTTCTTGCCGCCTGGGAGACTCAACACTTGCCAATTGGCGCCCAAGCTACGAATGAACGACTCCCCAGCATCGGGAAGCTCATCGAGATTAAAACTGATGAGTTCGAGTCGGCCATCCAGATCAGCCTTTTTTTCCAATGCGGCGGCGGCGACTCCTTTGAGCAATTCTTCGCCTCCATTTTCCTTGGACCAAAAAATCAGCATCGTCGAGCGCCCGAGAGTATCCATCGGCAGACGCACCATCTTGCCGTCCGATCTCTTGAAGCTTCCGCAGAAAGGCGCGCCGAGCACCTGGCCGCCCAATTTGTCGCGCTGGAATGCAATCATTTCAAGATCGCTGGCAAAGCGCTGCTCGATCATCACTTGCAGGTCGGTGACAAGTTTGCTGTCGCCGAGTTCGAGAGCCATCAGCATGGTCATGCGCAGGACTTTCGCCGCGACCGGCGTGTTGACGTAGCGGTCAACCAGCGGGCGCAAGGCCTTAGCGCGCGCCTCGGCATTGGCCCCTTGTTTCGCCACCTCGGCCTGGGAAAGGAGAATGTCTGCCTCAAGACGCAATTCCGCAAGTTCATCGGGGGCTTTGACGAGCTCTTGGCAAATGGCGAGAAGGGCTTTCCGATTTTCTACATCCTTATCGAGAGCGATCATTCGCTGGTAGGCGCGGAAGAGAAACTCGAGCGCTAGAAAGCGACTCGTGTCAGTTGCATGGGCCGCCACCAAATCCTCTGCGTTGCTGATGACCCGGCGTACGGCAAGTCGCTGGCGGGCTTCCGACGAGACGGTCTTGGCTTCGTTGAGTTCCTTGTCGAGTGCCGCGATCGTTTCCTTGGAAATAGCGGCTGCGGCATCTTGGGCGATGAGATTTGGAGCAAGCAGTCCGAAAAAGATCAAGCCGAGCAGGACACAAACCAAGGAGCGCGAGATGTTAGATTTTTTTTTCATAAAAATTTTGAATGGGGAAAATCGCCAGTGTGGCCGATGATTACTTCACTGGCTTGAGCTGCCAGTTTTTGATGCTGACGCCGCGGTTGGGAGTGCGTGCGGTGATACTGATCACATTGCGACCCTGCGTTAGTTTCATCTTCAGTGGCTTGGAGCTTTCCCAAGAGCCATGTGTGTAAGGCATGGCAAAGGGTGCTGGTTCATCGCG
>CAJBME010000188.1 GCA_903954065.1 uncultured bacterium | reverse complement strand
TCCCGGGAACGCTGAGCCCTAGCTCGGCGTGGAAAGAGGCGAGACACCCACTTTTATCCCCGGCTTGGCGGATGGATGAGTGGGTGTCTGGGATTGGGTGGCGAAAAAGAACTTGTTCAGTTGTGTTCTTCTGAATACGACACAGAGCAGCACACACTACTCCGACAGGCGTCAAACGGTTCCCCTCTTCACGCCAGAAAATCGCCCCGCAGGGGGGTCAATTTTAATTGTCGTCAGCGCCCACGTTTAATTGTCGCCAGACAATTGGGTCTCCACCTTGAGGACGCGGAAGCCGATGTCGGGGGGAAGAGTGGGTGGATCGGAGATCGTGTCTGCGATTGAGTCAGAGGGAGGCCACGGGATAGTCCCGCATCCGTCAACTTCCGTAATGCCGTCGCCAACCTACGCGCCACGTGGCCACCACAGGCCGCTTTCAATGCCATACCATTCGCAGTTGACCTCTATTATACCCTGGTCACTACTTGTAGTCACAACGTCCATTTCTTCATTGACCTATTTCAACCTCCAAGACCTGGTTCCTATTCCAGTTCTCCAGCATGTTTTTCCTGGCCGGTTTCCAATCCCATCACATGTCCAACGATTGCGCGCCGCAGCATTGGTCTTTTCGCATGATAATAAATTCATATTCAACATTCCCAGCTGAAATGACTGCTGGAAGCCGGCACGGTCTTGAATCTGAAAATGGGGTTAAGGTCGATGGATTTTCTATTCCTGCACGTGGGAAAGTGAATTCATGAACGATACCGTCGACTTCAGCAAGCGCTGCCCGTTCTGCGATTTTTGTGCGGAGGAAGCGGTCGATGTCGTGTGGTCGTCGGATCTAGTTATTGCGGTGCGGGATGGTTTTCCGGTGACGCCGGGGCACACGTTGGTGATTCCGCGGAGGCATGTGGCCACCTATTTCGAGGCCAGCCCCTGGGAGCAGTCGGAGCTGTGGCGCGGGGTTGCTGAGGTCAAAAAGATTCTCGATAGAACCCATGGCCCTGATGGCTACAACGTCGGCTTCAATACTGGCGAGGCTGCGGGCCAGACTGTCATGCATTGTCATGTGCATGTGATCCCCCGGGCTGCCGGCGACATGGATGATCCGCGGGGAGGGGTCCGCGGCGTTATCCCCTCCAAACAGAAGTACACGGCTCGCCTATCCACCGCGCCTGTCTCTCCGAGAGAGCTGCGGGCAGTGGAGGCGTCGCGTTGGCCGCGCTTTGTACCCGGCCAGGAGTCGCCCCTCGGACGCGTGCTCCAAATGGCGTTGCAGACGGCGTCGCGCTTTGACGTCGTCGTCGCTTATGTGCATCCAGGTGGTATCAGAGCCCTGGAGGCGGACCTCGTCGATGCCCTCAGTCGCGGGGCGCGGGTGCGCATTCTCGCCGGCGACTATCAGGGTGGGACGAGCGCCGATGCTCTGCGGTGGCTGCTGAAACTCGATATCGAGCACGAGGGGTTAGAGGCCTGGTTCTTTCACACCGAAACTGGAGGGCCATTTCACCCCAAGGCCTACATCTTTCACGACGACACCGGTGGTGGTGGTGTCGCCTATATTGGTAGCAGCAATTTGAGTGGGCCGGCGCTTGGGGCGAACTTGCCGCCGGCACAGGGCGTCGAATGGAATCTGCAGCTTGTGTCGTCGGATGACGCTGAGACCTTTCGCGCGGTAGCGGCACGGGTCGAGGCCTTGCTGGCTCATTCGTCGACCAAGCGGCTGACTCGCGGCGTCATCGACGCCTATGAGGCTCGTTGGCCCACCCAGGTTGCTATACCGCGTCGTACCGAGTTGCGAGCGTTGCCTCCTGATCCCCATGATGTTCAAGTCGAAGCGTTAACGGTGTTGTCGGGAACGCGTCGCAATGGGCACGCGCGGGGCTTGGTGGTTCTCGCTACGGGCCTTGGCAAGACATTGCTGTCGGCGTTTGATTTCAGGCAAATGGGTGGCGAGCGGGCCTTATTTATTGCGCACCGCGACGAAATCCTCGAACAGGCCAAAACCGCCTGGCAGCAGGTCCACCCTGACAAAGTTCTTGGCACTTATATGGGCGGCACTCGAGAAGTAGATGTCGATATTCTATTTGCTTCGGTGCAAACCCTGTCGCGGGCGGCTCATTTACCGAAATTTTCGCCGACTCATTTTGACTACATTGTTATCGACGAATTTCACCATGCAGCGGCGTCGACATATCTGAAGCTTCTCGGGCATTTTCAACCGCGCTTCATGCTCGGCCTGACGGCGACGCCCGAGCGTATGGACGGCAAATCCTTGATGGAACTTTGCGGTGACAACCTGGTGTATCGCCAGGATTTGCTGGCGGGCATTACCCGTCGCCTGTTGGTACCGTTTCGCTATTTCGGTGTGAAGGATTCCGTCGATTTCGAACCTATTCCTTGGCGATCGGGGCGATTCGAAGCGGCGGCTCTGACAGTGGCGGTGGCGACCACAGATCGTGCACAACAGGCGTTGCGTGAGTACGAGCGGCATGCTCCGGCCGTCGGGCGGCGTTGTATGTGTTTTTGTGTGAGTACCGCGCACGCGGATTTTATGGCGACCTTCTTTCGCAGCCAGGGCAAAGTTGCGGCCGCCATACACAGCCAACCATCGTCGGCGCCACGGGCGGACACGTTGCGGAAATTTCGTGATGGTAACCTCGAGATCGTGTGCGCAGTGGACATCTTTAACGAGGGGGTCGACATCCCTGACGTCAACGTAGTGATGATGTTGCGGCCAACGGAATCTGCTACTGTTTTCTTGCAGCAGCTTGGTCGTGGCCTGCGAATGACCGAAAAGAAGAGTCACCTGACGGTGGTCGATTTCATCGGTAACCATCGAAGCTTTCTGACCAAGCCTCAGGCTCTGATGGGCATGCTGGGTCAGGTATTGCCGGTCGGGGCAGCTATCGAGAAGCTTGCTGAGGGTGCCGACCTTCCCGAAGGCTGTAGCATCGACATCGAGACTGAGGCGATCGACCTGCTGCGCGCCATGGTGCGCACGAATACGAGTGATTTGGTGCTCCACGAATACCTAACATTCCGAAACGCCCACGGGCGGCGACCAACGGCGATGGAACTGTTTCAGCAGAGCATCAACCTCGCCCCCATCCGCAAGACGCAGGTGACCTGGTTTCATTATTTGAAAGCCCAGGGGGATCTCAGCGTCGACGAGGATCGGGTACTGCAGCGGCACAGCGCGTTTTTTCGGGATCTGTTCACCACGAGAATGAACACATCTTACAAGATGCTCGCCTTGAGAGCTTTGTTGGAGGTCGACGGTTTTGTCGGCGGAATGGACATCGAAGAAAGCGCTCGGCGCGCTTTCGAGAGCGTCCGCCACGATTTGCTGTTGATCCGCGAGTTGCGCCAGAGCGATGAGCGCAAAGCCCTCGGTGCCGCCTTTACGCGCGCTTGGCGTCACGAGCCTTTGCAGATTTGGGCCAAGGGCGAGTCGACGACAAAGCCCTGGTTTTCTCTCGTTAATGATCGCTTCAGCCCCACCTTTATTGTTGATGACGAAGACCGTGTTGTCTTCGATGCCATGGTCAGCGAAATGGTTGGCCTGCGCTTGGCCGAGCACCGCGACCGCCTCATCCGCAAAGCGGCACCGAGTGCTGACTTCGCCCCTGTTGTCATGATTGTGTCGGACGCGAATCATCGGTTGAGTCTTCGATTCGATCGCGACCACTATCCGGACGTGCCCGATGGCGAGGTGTGGGTCACGGTTGAGGGCGAGCGTTATCTATTTTCGTTCAAGAAGATGGCGGTGGATATGGTGTGGGCCAACGACGGCCACCGCAATAATGTTCTGCCCATCCTGATGCGTCGTTGGTTTGGCCCTAACGCCGGCCATCCCGGAACGCGGTATCGAGTGCAGCTACGTCGTCATGGGGACGATTGGATTCTGGACCGCATTCCTGAACCTGCGCTGAACACCGCGCCGTTGGCGAGGTTGTTGGCCTTCCCGCAAATTCCATTTTTTCCTGACGTGCGGGTGGCCTGTGGGGCCATGGATGGAGGCACCACCCAAAGCGACCAGATGGAGCGTATTTCCATCAAAACGCGAGTAGCACTCGACCCCGCCCGCCATTTTGTGGTTCGCGCGGATGGTGATTCGATGAACGGGGGCGACACGCCTATCACTGACGGTGATTTGGTGCTGTGTGAATGGGTGGTGGGCCGCGGCTTAGATGGTATTGAGGGCAAGCCCTGCCTTTTGGTCGGCTCCGACGCGGCGGACACTTCTTTCGCCGTTATGAAGGTGCCTCGTCGTCGTGATGGGCGCTGGATGTTGGAGAGCTGGAATTCTGCTTATGCGCTCATGGAATTGCCCGCCAGCGGTTCTCTGAAGCCTGTGGCCCTTGCCATTGAGGTTGTTGCTGAAGGTCTTGGACTGGAACTGTGGGGCGCCTATGACCGCGCGGCTGTGGTTGCGGCTTTCGGCGGAAACAACGATCCCTCTTGGCAGGTTGGCCACCGCGATATCGATGTCGGTGGCAAGCCACACACGGTCTTGCTGGTGAACTTGCGGAAGGATGGTCAGACGAAAATAGAACTTCGTTACGGCGGCGGGTTTTTGTCACCGGACGTGATAGCATGGACGTCGCAAAACAGCACGACGCCAATGACGATAAAGGGGAAGCGGATTATCGGGCATCGTGCCGAAGGCCGAACAGTGCATTTGTTCGTCCGCTACGACTCAAGGCAGGTGTTTACGTATCTCGGGCCGGTTGAGTACCTCTCTCATGAAAGTGAGGGGCCTATGCATTGCCTCCTGCGGTTGGAAACGCCGCTGCCAGCGCCGCTGTATCAGCTGTGGACCTAGGGCGGTCAGTCGAGAGAGCGAAAGCCTCACGGGTGGATTAGGAGGCTACCTACATGGCTCCCCGAATTGGCGTACCAATGAGTGGGCGTGTGCGATGGGTTGTCTGTGAGGGTGGGTAGAGACGAGACACCCACATGTGTCGCCGACTTGGCGGATAAATGAGTGGGTGTCTGCGATGGGTTTGGCTGCGCGCCGAGCTGGGGCTCGGCGTTCCCGGGAGCGTTGAGCCCCAGCTCGGCGTGGGAAGAGGTGAGACACCCATACGTGTCGCTGGGCTGACGGACCAATGAGTGGGTATCTGCGATGGGGTGCAAGCACCTACTGGGAAGTGGGACGGCACCTGGTCGAGTGCGAGCCAGGAGGCCGGACGCGGGCCGAGTATGGCGCAGGACTGTTGGCGCTGGTGGCTGAGCGGCTGACCGCCGAGTTTCGTTCCGGTTTTGATCAACGTAAGCTCCTCAATGTGAGGGCGTTCTACCCGTTTTTTCCAATTTGGAACGCACTGGGTCCCAAATCGAACTGGAACTGAAGTGGAAAATCCCAGACACCCACTTTTATCGCCGGTGGGCGGGAAAACGCGGAAAAGCTGAGATGCTGAAATAGGAAAGTGGATGGCGGGGCGAGCCACTGATGAGCCGTTTCCGGTGACGGTGCGTGACCCGATTGACCCGAATATGACCCGATGAGAGCAGAGCCTGTAGGCGGTGGAGCGCCCACCACCAAAAACTTGGAATAGGCCCGATTTCGCGAGTTCCTCCAAATCCCTTTTCGATGTCGGGGCGCTGGCTTCGGTGAGCTTCCGTACGCGAGGAGGCGAGACACCCACATGTGTCGCTGGTTTGGCGGATCAATGGGTGGGTGGGTGCGATGGGGTGATCCCGCTGCAACCGGGGACAGGATGAGGCCGAGTGGCCCGGCCTGACGTCGAAGAAAAGGTTTTTTCTTGGCGCGGCTTGGGAGCGTTGGTGCGCGCGTCGGCTTCTGCTTCACGTCGCTTTGGCGCTGTGTTGAAAGCACACGCCGAGCTAGGGCTCAGCGTTCCCGGGAGCGCTGAGCCCCAGCTCGGCGAGTGAAGAGGCGATGAAAGAGGCGAGATACCCACATGTGTCGCTGGGTTGACGGTTCAATGGGTGGGTGTCTGGGATGGGGTTGCACACATCACGCACTCCGGTGGGGACCGGTTCCGGCAAGCATGTGCGCCGTGCCATGGGAAGCAAGGGCCAGCCGGAGTGCCTGCCCTACCATTTCCATGAAATGCAGTCATCTCTGGCGGACCGGCAGTTTCAAGACTACACCGCCATGAAAGTAGCGGGAGCGACTTGGGATCATCTGGACCCCTTGGAATTCGAGCGTTTTCGTCGCTGCGTGCGCGAAAGCAGGGGGCGCGGAGATGCCGCGCTGTTGGAACTTCCTGATCTGGAACTGGCCAAGGCGCTGGGCGCGGTGGAGGCGAATGGAACTGTCAGCGGCGTCCGGGTGCTGGGCATGCTGTTGTTCGGTCGGGAATCCGCCCTGCGGGAGTTCCTACCCGGTCACGAAGTGGCATTTCAGGAACTGGCTGGAACCACGGTCAAGACCAACGAGTTCGAGCGCTGGCCAGTGCTGCGGTGTATGGAGTTTCTGATGGATCGCCTGCAAGCGCGCAATCGTGAGCAGGAGGTGAATCTCGGGATGCTGCGGGTGGCGGTGCCCGATTACCCGCAGCGGGCTTTGCGTGAGGCCGTGGCGAATGCGCTGGTCCACCGGGACTACACCCGCATGGGCGCGGTGCATGTGCAGCTCCACGAGGATCGGCTGGAAGTGAGCAATCCCGGAGGTTTTCCGGAAGGCGTCACCATCGCCAACCTGCTGGTGCTGAACAACCTCTGGCACGAGCGGCGTTGCACATCTGCTGAAGCCGCCTTTCTCATCCAGAAGTCGGATCCCGAGGCTCGGAATGTCCTTCTGGGCTTGGTCGAGCGCGGCTTGGTCGAGGCTCGGGGCGATGGCAAAGGCCGCAGCTACCATTTATCGGCAGTCATTTACCGGCGGCTGGGAGACAAAAGCGCCTACATCCACCAACGTGGGTTCGAGCCAATCCAGCAGGAGCAAATGGTCCTGCAATACCTCCAGAAGCACGGCAGCATCAGCCGCAGCGAGATTGCGCAACTATGCAAAATTTCAGAAAACCAGGCACGGACGGTCATTACTCGCTTGCTCAAGCATGGGCAGATGGCCCCCTCAGGAAAGGGACGAGGAACTCGCTATGAATCGAAACGGTAAAAAACGGCGAACTTACGGTAGCATTACCGTAAAATCGGTAATTTACCGTTTTCGCGGTAAATAAAGCCGCCACCATGCTCGACACAAAACTCTCATTTCGAGGGGGAAGAGGCGAGGCCCCCACTTTTATGGCCGGTGGGTTGTTCAATGGGTGGGTGTCCGTGATGGGGTGGGCTGCGCGCCGAGCTGGGGCTCGGCGTTCCCGGGAGCGCTGAGCCCCAGCTCGGCGTGGGGAGAGGTGAGATACCCACTTTTGTCGCTGGGTTGGCGGATCAATGGGTGGGGGTCTGGGATTGTGTTGCACAGACCTTGATTTCATCGAACGCACCATCCTGCAAAAAGCCAACAGCCGCTTGCAGAGGTATCGCCTGACGGCGAGAGGAAGAATGAGGAGGATCTATGCACTCATCTCCAACAGCAATACCCTCGCCCGCGGTGAACGCATCCAGATCAAATGACATGAGCAAAGACCTCACCACTTCGGAAATTGACCGCCAGAACATCTTGAACAATCGCTACGCCGTCGCCGAAATCGAGAAGGCAGCGGGAATTCAGGGTATTCCATTCGAAGGCAAAACCGTGGTCCTCAAGGAGCAGATCGCCGCCTTTTTTGAGGTGACTCCTCGGACTGTGGACAATTATTTGGAGAAATTCGGCCCGGAATTGGTTCGAAACGGTTATGTCGTTTTGAAAGGCAAACGATTGACGAACATGAAGTTGGCGATGAAGGATGCTTTTGGTAGCGAAGCAAATTTCGTTACCAAAACGACCGTGCTCGGAATCTTCGACATTCGTGCCTTCCTGAACCTCGCCATGCTCATGACCGAGAGCCACCGGGCGGCCTTGGTTCGCCAGATGATCCTCGATGTCGTCATTGACACCATTAACGCCCGAACCGGCGGCGGCACCAAATACATCAACCAGCGGGACGAGGATTTCATCCACTCCGCCTTCATTGAGGACAATTACCGCAAGCAGTTCACCGACGCCCTTAAGGACTGCGTGTCGATGGGCAACTTCAAATACGCGGTCCCGGGAACGCTGAGCCCCAGCTCGGCGTGGGAAGAGGTGAGGCACGCATATGTGTCCCCGACTTGGCGGATCAATGGGTGGGTTTGTGCGTTGGGGTGGGACTAACCATCGATGACATCAAGCAGGGCGTCTCCCAGATACGCAACCCCGTCATCGCCCGTGTCTTCCGCGAGCTGGATCTCATCGAACAATGGGGCAGCGGTATTCCCGGCATCTTCCGGCAGGTGAAGGTTGCAAACCTCCCTGAACCCACCATCGAAGAGCTGGTAGGCCGCGTCCGCTTCACCGTGCCCTTGCCGGAAATCCTTCCGCTCACCCGCGAGCAGTCGCGAAAAGGGAACGGAAAAGATTTGTCGGCCCGGTCTGCGGTAGAGTCGGGGCTAGAGTCGGGGCTAGAGTCGCTTGCGGCGAGAATCCTGAGTTCTTTGGCAGAATCCGCTCTCTCGAAAGCGGAATTAGCCAAGGCACTCGGACACAGCAGCATCTCCAGCAAACTCAATCAGCGGGTGAATCAGCTTCTCGACCTTGATTTCATCGAACGCACCATCCCCCAAAAACCCAATAGCCGCCTGCAAAAATACCGGCTTACGACGAGAGGCAGAAGAATGAGGAATCAAAGCCTTTAGTCGTTGTCCCTTCATCCCTTTTCCCTCTCACCTCATGCCCTGGGAAGAGGCGAGCCTGCGGCCTGGGTCAAGGCGAGAGCGAGTGGCACGGCCTGACGTCGAAGAAAGGGTTCTTTTTTGGTGCGGCTTGGGAGTGTCGGTGCGCGTGTCGGCTTCTGCTTCACGTCGCTTTGGCGTTGTGTTGAAAGCACTCGCCGAGCTGGGGCTCAGCGTTCCCGGGAGC
>CAJBME010000187.1 GCA_903954065.1 uncultured bacterium | reverse complement strand
TGAAGGCCGGGGAACTCGGCGGGGTACTCGAAGTAGTGCTCAACCGTCTGGCCGAATACCAGGAAAAAGCGCAGAAGTTGAAGAACAAGATCGTCTCCGCGATGGTTTATCCGGTGATCGTCATGTTCATCGCGGTCGCCATCGTCTTCTTCCTGTTGCTTTTCATCGTTCCGAAATTCAAAAAGATTTTCGAAGAAATGCTCGGGGCCGAAGAGCCGCTGCCACTCATCACCCGCATTGTCACCGGGGCGTCGGGCTGGCTCATTGAAAGGCCGCTCGTTCTCCCGAACGGATTGCTCCTCATCATGGGCGCCTTTGCTCTTGGCTTTGCGTTCAAAGCGTTCACTTCCACCGTCAAAGGACGTCAGGTGGTTGACCGCCTCAAACTCAATCTGCCTGTCTTCGGTGACATCCAGCGGAAAAGTGCCATCTCGCGGTTCAGCCGTACCTTGGGCACCTTGGTCACCTCCGGCGTGCCCATCTTGCAGGCTCTCAACATCACCCGCGATACGTCGGGCAACGTCGTAGTGGCCGACGCCATTACTAAGGTGCACGACGCCGTCCGGGAAGGTGAATCGATGGTCGCCCCGCTGGAAGCGAGTAAGGTCTTCCCCGCCATGGTCATCTCGATGGTCGACGTCGGTGAAGAAACCGGTCAGCTGCCAGAAATGCTTCTGAAAATCGCCGACGTCTATGACGATGAAGTCGATAACTCGGTCGCCGCGCTCACTTCGCTCCTCGAGCCCATCATGATCGTATTCCTCGCGTTGATCGTCGGGGTCATCGTGCTGGCGCTCTTCTTGCCATTGGTGAAAATCATTCAAAAGCTGCAGCAATAATCCTCTTCAGCCACTCCAGCCGCCGCCACGCCTGCACAGGCGGGCGCGGCAGAGCCTCCACCCCCACTCATTCCCGTTTCACATGTATATCCAGTCACCCGCCAGGCCACGGTCTCATGGCTTTACGATGGTCGAGATTCTCGTCGTCATCAGCATCATCGCCCTGCTGGCTTCGCTCTCGATCGTCGCCATGGGGCACGCCAATCGCACTTCCAACCGGGAGAAGACAAAGGCGTATATGAAAGCGCTGGAACTGCATCTCGAACGTTATAAAGGGGATAACGGAGGCTACCCCCGTCCCAAGGACGGCAGTGAAGCCATCATGACCACCGTTCGGGGCAACAATTATTCCATGGGCGGAGCCATCACCCTGTACCAAGCCCTGACCGCTGACGGTGATGACGCCATCGAGGACGGTGACACCGGATCCCAAGGTCAAGCAGGATCGATGCGCGATCTCCCCGTTTATTGGGCCGACGCTGATCCCAATGGCAGCCAACGCATTTCGCGCCAAGCGGACGGAAAATACTTCATCGCCGACGGTTTCGGCGTCCCGTTCCAGTACAAAGTGCCGCCGCCGCAGGACCCGCGCAATGCCGGGAATTACGACGACTTAAAATCAAAGTACAACAATCCCACCACCTATGATCTGTGGTCGTTTGGTGGTGAAGATGAGACCGAAAAAGCTTGGATCAAAAACTGGTAGGCTGATGGCTCAGAGCTAATGGCTGCTATCAGTCGACTGATAGCCAGCTCCTCCCCTCGGCAGCTCCCTCCTCCAGTTTTCCGCTAGCCTCTTCCTCTCCCATTTTTTCGTTCATCGAGTGGATTGAATCCACTTTTTCCAAAACTGAAATTTCCGGCGTACGGCCCCCACTCTTGATGAATGATCCATCTCCCGGCCGGCGCTCACTGCCCATGGTGGCGTGGATTCTGATCGCGCTGGTGATCGGATTGGCCATGGGTCTGGCCTTGCGACTGGGCGCTTCACCAAGCGTAGCGGCCCAATGGGCGGCCGCTCTGAAAAGTATTTCCGGAGTGATTCTCGGATTACTTCGGCTGCTAGCAACCCCGCTCATCTTTACTGCCATCTTGATGGCCTTGGTTCGAGCCGAAGTCAGCGGCCGCAGCGGCGGTCGTCTGCTGTGGTTCCTCGCCACCAATACTCTCGTCGCCATCATCATCGGTCTGGTCGTGGCCAATACCCTGAAACCAGGAGAAGGCGCCAATCTCCCAGCCCCCAGCGCCGCCGCCGCTCAGTCGCTCGCCGAAAAACCGACTTTCGATCCATGGCGCGATTTTGTATTAAAATCGTTCCCGAAAAATCTAATCGATCCATTTCGGGAGAATGAAATCATCGGCGTCATTCTGCTGGCCCTCGTCCTCGGGGCTGGATTGCGCACGCTGCGGCAGCGGGGCGGCACGCCAGCGGCCCATGTCGAAGCCCTCGTGGCGGCGGCCGAAACCGCCTTCGAGTTGTTGCTGATCCTGCTCCACTGGTTGTTCAAGATTGTGCCAGTCGCTGTCTGTGCGGTGGTCGCGGCCGTGGTGGCCACCCATGGAATGTCGCCCTTGATTTCAATGGGGTGGTTTGTCGTGACCGTGTTGACCGCCCTGCTCTGCCAGGCTTGTTTCTACCTGGTGCGGATCCGCCGCGGCTCGTGGGTCCGTCCCGTCCATTTCCTCAGATCCGCCTCCGAAGCGTTGACCGTGGCATTTTCCACCGCCAGCTCGACCGCTACGCTACCCGTCACCTATCGCTGTGCCGTCAGTAAACTCGGCGTCCGTCCGGCCAATGCTGGCTTGGGCGTCATGGTGGGCGGATCGATGAACAATGACGGCACCGCGCTCTACGAAGCCGTCGCCGCTCTTTTCATCGCCCAAGCGATCGGACAACACCTCAGCCCAGGCGCCCAAATCCTCCTCGTCCTGATGTCCGTGGTCGCCTCGGTCGGCGCGGCCGGCATCCCGGAAGCCGGCCTCATCACCATGATCGCCGTCTTCACCGCGGTCAAACTGCCCGTCGAATACATCCCACTGCTGCTCACCGTCGACTGGTTCCTCGATCGATGCCGCACCGCCATCAATGTGATGGGCGATCTGACCGTCACCAGCCTGCTGGATGGACGGGAAAAACACGCGCCCGCGTGAACGGGGCTCGTTTTCCCCCACGCCGTTCCAATCCCAGGCCCTGACCGCGGTTCCGATACCCGGCTTGTCCACCGTGTTTCGAATCCCATGCCCTCGTCGGGAAGTAAACTTACCTGCGAAGTCGTTTCGGATTCGGATCTTTTGTAACCGTGGGTCGCTGACCCCGGTCGCCGCGCCGAACGCCTCTCCGAACGTCTTTTTGGCATGGAGGCGGATGCGAAGAAGCGGTTTCGTGTTCGTGTCTTGAGAGATGTGGCCCGCAGGCCAAGTGTGAAAGCCGGGACCAACGTACCCGGCTACAGCGGCGGCTTAGCCGCCGCTTAGTCGTTTCTTATCCGCGGCCCGAGGGATGTGGCGCGCGCGCCAATGTTTCATCCTCTTTCGCCTTCATTTCTGTCTTTTTTCTCCGCTTTCCGCTTTCTGCTTTCTGCTTTCCGCTTTCTGCTTTCCGCTTTCTGCTTTCTGCTTTTATTTCAACCAAAGGCTGATGGCGATGGTGATGCCGATGGTGGCGGCGATGAGGCGCACCCACCGGGCGGGTATGCGTTGCGCGAGTTTTGCGCCCACGATCGATCCCGGCTCTGATCCTGCCATCAACCAGACGGCCAGCGACCAATCCACATGCCCGTGGATCAGGAAGTAGACGACCGAGGCCATGTTGACGAGGAACGCGAGCAATGCTTTTAAGGCATTGAGTCGGTTGATGTCGCGCAACCCGAGCAAACTGAGGCTGGCCAGCATCATAATCCCAATGCCGGCCCCGAAATAACCTCCATAAATCCCAACTAGCACCTGAACGCCTACTCCCCAGGCGCTGGGTGCAGGGACTTCGGCCCCGGTGGTCCCCACCCCGGCCGCTCCACCTTGACGGCGCCGGAGCCAGCTCACGAGCGGTTCATGCAACACAAAAAGCGCCGTGGCCAGCAGCAATAACCACGGCACCACCGCCACAAAAACCGCCGAAGGCATGGCCAATAACAGCATGCCGCCCGCCATGCCGCCCAACACACTCACGATCCCCAGCGGCCAGATCCACCCGCCCAACCCAACCAAGTGCCGGCGAAAGGCCCACACTCCGCCGGGCATGCCCACACACAGAGCCACCGTGCTCGTCGTATTCGCCAAAACCGGGGGCAGCCCGGCCGCTAGTAACGCCGGAAAGGTCAGCATGGTGCCGCCCCCGGCAATGGCATTCATCACCGCTGCCCCAAAGCCGGCCGCACACACCCACCATTCTTCAGCCCCCATCATCGAGGCCTCCGTCGCCAGTCGACCCGCCCGTCAAACGCCATCGTCTCATGCACCAGTCGATGCAAATCCACATCATAGTCGCGCAGCGATTCGCGGGTCGATACTCCTTGAGCCGCCCCTCCCGGCGGCGGATCCTGGCCCAACGCGTCAAAATACGCCAACATCCCAGTCGTCCAATATGCCAGTGGATCGTGAATGGCCGATGTCCCCTGCCAGCGTCCCGCCGAGCGCGCTCCAGTCCATAACGTACGCAAAGACTGGTCAAACCGTACATCCAGCCGCTGCACTCGCAGTTCATACTGCTGCACATCACCGCCACGGTCATCCCAGCCCGGATCGACCGGACGCCCGGCCGTCACCCCGTACACCGCCCGAGCAAGGCCGCGTAAGACCTGACAACTACCCACCCGCGGCGCCTGTAAATCCCCCAAGACGTTTTCTTCCGCCACCACCAACAGCCGATTCTCCGGCGTGTAATCCAAAAACCGGACCAGCGGATCAAAACCAGGCTGCCCCACCAGCCGCTGCACCTCCGGAAGATCCGTCAGCGCCTCCCCTCGCCCCAGCACCACCAGCTTCACCCCGTCCGCAATCAAGGCCTTCAAGATATCATGTCGATAAGCAAACGCCCGACGAACGATCTCATTCGCCTTCAACATCGCCTCATCAGTCGCTCCACGCCCAAGGACCGTCAATTCCCGCGCCCACGTAAACTTGGTGTACCACGGATCGATCTTAAACGACGCCGGTGGCGCCCCCACCATCGGAAGCGCCTGCCGCCACTCGTACCGCCACTCCTGATCCGCCCCCAGATTAAACGTCGATCGAATCAATTCATAACTCTCCGGATCGTACGCCTTCAGCTGCTCCCGCGTGCCAATAGGTCCATGATTCCAATTGTTGACGCGGTTGCAGTCGAAATACGACTGACTCAACTCAGCCCAGAATTCCGCCTCGTTGCTCGCCGCATACGTCAGTTTCCATAATCCCTTGTCCAAAGCCGCCCGATAAGCCCGCCGCAGCCGCTCCGGCCAGCCGGAATCCATCGACTCCAAAGCGCTGTCAATCGTGTGGCAAAACTCATGCACGGCAATGCTTTCGTCATCATAACGATCGATCGGCTGGCTCAGGAGGTTTTCTTCACCAAAACTGGTCGGTCGACCGCCCGTTCCTCGTACGCGTTCATTGACATACGCGGGATTCGGGTGATGCCGGTATTCCGGCATGTCCGTATAAACTTGTTCTTTTCCAATAATGATCAAGTACATGCCGTTTTTGACCATTGTCTCGAGCACATCCGGTCGACCGGCCAGCATATGAGAAACAATTTCATAGGTGCGGTGTAGCGCTTCGTCTGCGACTTCGGCCGCGGCCACGACTGGCAGGCCCTGTACATCGACATATTTCTGGTAAAACTGGCGCGCGAGGTCTCGGTCGACTTCATCCACCAGTGGAAAAAACGATGTGGGTGGTGCGGTGATGGCGGGAGCGGACCGGCTGGTTTCGGCGGCGTGGGTGAGCTGTCCGCGGCCGGAGACCAGCAGTGAGACGGCCATCGCGGCCATGAGGGATGCACGTGGTTTCATTGTGGTAATGGATCGGTCTGATTGCGGTCCGGCGGCTCGACTCCCTGTAAATGCCGCACAAAAAAATCGTGCATTCTTCGCTGCCCGTATTCTCCGCCAGCCCCATGTCCGCCTCCTGGCACCACCAGCAGGTCAAAATCTTTACCAGCGCGGATCAGCGCGTCGGCCAATCGCAGGGTCGATTCTGGCGGCACATTGTCATCCAACTCGCCCACAATGAGAAACAACCGACCACGCAAGCGGTGCGCATGATCAATATTGGATGACTCGGCATACTGCGGCCCCACGGGATATCCCATCCATTGTTCGTTCCAAGACGCCTTGTCCATCCGGTTGTCATGACACCCGCAATTAGCCACCGCCACTTTGTAAAACTCTGGATGAAAGAGCACGGCCCCGGCCGCATTTTGGCCGCCAGCCGAGGTGCCGAAAATCCCCACTCGGGTCAAATCAAGCTGCGGATAACGAGCCGCCGCCGCCTTCATCCACGCAATCCGGTCAGGAAAACCGCCGTCCTTCAAATTGCGGCAGCACACATCATGAAATGCCTTGGAACGATTGGACGTACCCATACCGTCAATCTGCACCACGATAAATCCCAGCCGCGTCAACGCTTCATGCCGCCAGCCAGGACTGAACGTCTTCGGCACAAAGGCCCCCTGCGGCCCGGCATAAATGTCCTCGATCACCGGATACGTCTTCGCCGGATCAAAATCAGGGGGGCGTACAATAATCCCCCAAATGTCAGTTTGACCATCCCGACCTTTCGCAGAAAACACCTCGGGCGCCACCCAGCCGGTCGCCTGCAACCCACCCACATCCGCCTCCTCCAACCGGCAGACCAACGCCCCATCCGCGACCCGTCGCAATTCGTTCACCGGCGGCAAATCTACGCGGGAATAAGTATCAATGACATACTTCCGATCCGGCGAGTACTGCAGACTGTGGTCGCCGTCGCCCTCGGTCAACGCCACCCACCCCGTCCCGTCAAAATTGACCCGGTAATGGTGCACCAAATACGGATCCTGTCCGGGATGGCGTCCGCTCGCACTCAGCCAAATCTGGCGATTGGCTTCATCAATCCACTCGATCCCGCGCACCACCCACTCCCCCTGCGTAATCTGGCTCACGACACCGCCTTCTTGTGCATCGACCAGATAAAGATGCCGCCAGCCATCACGCTCGGACACGTAGATGGCCTCGTCCGTTTTCTCCATCCAATTCCACCGATCGAGCCGCAGTTCTTCCGTGTGCGTCGTCCAGATAAACGTCTCCGATTTCTCATCGATCAGATTCCGTACCGCCCCGGTTGCGACAGTCACTTCCACTAACCGCAGCCGTTGATGCCCGCGATCAATCTGCTCGTAAAAAAACCGGTCACCCGCTCGACTCCAGCGCAAGCGCGGTCGCAACCATTCATGCTCCCATGGATCAACCTCCAGCGGAATCGACCGGCCGGTGGCCACTTCGAAAAGCAACGGCGTGTAAATCGGAAATGGATCCCCCGGCAGAGAATACGCGCGGGTCTTCAGAACGGCGCGCCCACCCTCCTTAGGCGATGATTCAATCAAATGCACAGGCTGGCTCTGTATGGGTTTCACACGCCAGACAATCAACGACTTAGAGTCAGGAGACCACTCTGGCAAGACATAAGCATGCCCTGCGCCAGCCTCCGGCCCCAACGGCACTTCCCCGGCATCCGGAACAGAGGATCGAAGGCGAATCAGGCCGTCCTGAATCACCGCCGTCCACTGGCCATTCGGAGAGGAGACGGTCACGAGCGCCCCAGCTTCTTCCGCTCCGCGACGCCGCCGACGGCGCGTTTCGCCCGGCGGTTTTTCCTCCGTCCCACCCGCAGCCTCCACCCGGGCTGCGGCCGGCGTGCACTCATACGTGGTCAGATGACACTGCCAGTCAGCCTCGGCGACCCGAAACCGCACCGCCGCGGCCCCATCAACAAATTCAATCGCTTCAAAGGGAAGGTGCGACGCGCGCACAGCCGCCCCCACCGCCTTCGACAACCCAGCCGCCAGCCGCTCATGGTCAAAGGCGGGCGCCCGCACCCCGTTTTCAGCGTCGACCGCGATAAATTCCCGCGCGCCGTCGTCCAGCTCATTGCGATACCAAAACCGCGCTGAGTCATTGAACCAATGCGGCGTAATCACATGCTTGCGCAACGGACCCGGCGCCCGACGAGATGCGGATGGTTCTGTCGAGGACGCCGGACGGGCGTCAGCCGGTGTCGCCGCTCCCGCCTGGCCGCCCCCCGCCAACAGGCACATCAACAAAATTAAAGGCCATCCCGGAAACGGAAGGACGGTGGTCAAAATGGGACTCATGATCAATTCTTCGGGTGTGCCAGTCGCGGCAGGGTCCATCGAACAGCATGACAGCTCAGACGCCAGCCATTTTGCTCAAATCAGGCCCACCCGTAAAGGATTTGTCGAAACGAGCTTTCGCCTTCGCCCTTCTTCTTCGCTACTTCCGACGGGGGTACGCGCAGATTCGCGGTTTTATATGTCAGAGATTTCAGCTCAGCTCAAAGAGGCTGCGAATGCGCCGCCAACCACTCCGCCAACCACTTTGAAGGTTCTCAGGTTTGCTCAAGGCCGAATCTAACAACCCCTCGTCACGAGTTCCCGCCGCACCGCCAAACTCCGCCAGCGACTGCTCGTGCGCGATCAAAACCACCTCACGCAGCACCCAGATCGGCTCCTTCATTTGGCTAGCTCCCGCAGCGTGTGCCGATAGCGCCTCATCACGTCCTGTACCTGCTCCATCTGCCGCGCCACCTCCGCCGTGTGCGGACTGATCCGCACACTTCCCTCCGACGCTGCGGTGACGGTGACCGTATCCCCTTCAGCCTCCATCAGGCCTGCGAATTCCGAAGCCTTCACGAGGCAGGTTCCGAATCCGGTTCGACCGGCAGATCGAGAAAAAGCTGCGGGAAGTAAAACTCCTGCACCGCCGCCGGAAAAGCCGGGCGTAGCGGTCCTTTGGGGCTGGGTGATTCGAATACGCCTTCCTCCAGCCCGCGCTTGATGATTTCCGCGGAAACGGTGGCCCCCTTGCCTGTAATCACTTGGACCCGGGCCCGTGGAATCTCGCCTTCGTCTACCAAGGCGCGGACGATGCGCATGAGTTCCTCCCGATACCGCTGAAGGTGCAGCGCTTGAAACTGGAAGTAGCGCTCCACCCGGGTCCTCAATGAGGGTAGATCCAGCAGTCCACTCATGAACTGGATTTGGTCGAGCGAGGTTTCGAGGAAGAACTCACAGAATCCGGCCAGTGCGGCATCCGAAAGAGCGCCCCGGCCGTCGAGATCGCCCTGCCGACCACGGTCCGCGGCGGCCAGGCAGGCGAAATACCGCTGTCGACGCCGGGCCAGCCCGCGCGAAAGCGTCCACAACCCGTTCCCCCCCAGACCATGCTGGATGAGCAACGCCTGGGAATGCAGCCTCACGACCCGCCCATTGCCGTCACCAAACGGGTGAATCCACGCCAGTCGATGATGCGCGGCGGCCACCGCAACGAGCCTCGTCGTCTCCAGAATCTGCGTGCCCCCGTAAAACGCATGAAAGCGGTCCATGAACTCCGGCAACGCCTCGAAATGCGGCGGCGTGTGCCGCCCGACATCCACCATAAAGTTGCGCAGGCGCCCTGGCTCAACCCTATATGGCCTGCCGCCCGTGGTCTTCGCCCAGTGCATACGATCAGGAAGGCGGGAATAGAATTCCCGATGGAGCCAGCACACGAACTCCGGGGCGTACACATCCACCGGTCCGGCCGCCAGCCGTTCCTCCATGATCCTCTCGACGGCAATGTGCGCCAGACTGAGCTCCTGGTTGTCACGCTGCGCTTCGTCGCCGGTGAAGTCGCGCTTCAGCGCCCGTTCGATCTCCCTCGGCGCGGTTTTATGCCCCTCGATCAGGTTCGAGTAATAACAATTCATCTCCCGAACCAAGTCGGCCAACCGGTCCAATACCACCCGCGAATGCACCTGCCCCGTCAGACGACCTGCCGCCTTCAAGACCTCGCAGGTCAGTTCCGACAACCGCGCCTCCCGCGCCTTCGGAAGAAGCGGCTCCATCGAACGGGGATGCCAAGCGGCAGGCATGAGGAGAAAAAAACCGAAAATGTTTATGCGAATCTTCTAAGAGATATAAACTACTCATTAAAAGTTGTTTGTACACTCTTCTATCGCTAGTTTTTATCATTTTCCGAAAATCTATCCGAAGACATTGCCCTCCTCGCGGCAGGCAAATTCACCACCCGCCACGTCACGACCTTCTAGAGCGGTTGCAGCCGTGGGGGGGGACCGACATGATCCCCGGATCCTGCACAAACCGATTTCACGGAGTGAAACCACCGGCGACGGCCTCGGGCACGAGGGATTTCCACCGCTCGTCACCGGCAGTCATCAGGGCGCGAATGTCGGCTCCGGTAAACCGCAATTCCATGTCGGCGGTGGCTTCGATGGGGATGATGTAGCCGTTGTCTAGGAGGTGATCGAAAAGTTTCCTCAGGTGGGGGGCGACGGTGGCTTGATCGGCGCCTCGGCACTCGCCGGTGGACGGGTCATATCCAGGGTACACGCACAGTCGCAATTCATTTTTGAACAATCGGCCCAGCGATTCCAGCAACCCACCGTCAAGGGACGCATACCATTTCTCCTCGAATAGTTCCTCGAGAAGGGCGCGGCTCAGCACGATGCGAATCGGTTCGCGAGTGTAACGGCTCAGGAAGGCGCCTAGCCGATGAAATTCCGGAAACCGCGACACCAACACATTTTCGCCCAGAGCCTGCAACATATCGGCGCGGGCCAAAAAACTTTCCTTATCGATCGACCCGTGCGGCGCCCGCTGGCTGGCCGTTTCCTCCAGCAGATTGGACATCGACAATTCCATGATCTCGACGGGCTCGGCCGCACCCGGCGGCAGGCTGGCTCGCAGCACACTCCGCGCCGATGCCATCATGTCGAGATGCACCCGGGTCACCGGATCAAAACGCCCGCGAAGCAACATCAAGGGTTTGCGATAGAAAAATTCTGACGGCTGCATGACCTCGCCTTGGGCGGTGAAGAAGGCGGCCGGAGACAATCCGCTTTCCACGAGTTGCAGCGCGCACAGCCGGTTGTCGAGCGTCGCAAAGTCAGGTCCGATAAATTTGAGGAAATCGATCTCGACTCGCCAGGGATTCAGTCCATCCCGCAGTGATTCGGTGAACGCGCGCAAGTCATGGCGCAGGTACAGGGCGGCGTGGATGAGATTGACTCCGACGATTCCCACGACTTCTTGTTGTTCATTGAGTTGAGTATCAAAGAGCCTCAGGTGAATGACGAGGTCATGAGGCGGACTGTGCGGAGCTGTTTGCAGGCGGATGCCCATCCACCCGTGGCATTCCTGCGAAGTATCACCGTAAGCGCGGACGCGCACGGTATTGGCGTAGGCGAAGAACTGGCTTTCATCCCCCATCTTTTTATCCAGCCGTTCGACCATGAGATTGTACTCATGGTCCAGCATGTGGAGCAGCCGCTCGCGGGAGACGTATTGGCGGGTGGCTCCGTAAATGGAATCACTGACCGTCATGTCATAAGCGGAGACGGTTTTGGCGATACTCCCTGAGGCCGCGCCGACGCGGAAGAACCAATTGGCGACCTCCTGTCCGGCGCCGATTTCCGCGATGGTGCCGTAGGGCGGACCGTCGAGATTGATTTGCAGGGCTTTTTCGCGCGTTGTCAGCACGCGGGGCGGAATTGAGGACATGATGGAAAAGGGTGAACTGCGGTCGGGCAAAAGCAACTAATCCGCATCGCCTGCATCGGGGCCGCGGCCAGCCTGATGCCACGCCTCCAGCGCGCGCCGCTGCGCCTTGGTCGGTCGACCGGCCCCCGGAACAAAAACCGGGGCCGAAAGCCGTTGTTCTTGACGCTGCGTCTGCGCCCTCGCCACGTCCTCCGGTGGCGTCAAATCTGTCAGATGCCCGGCTACCAATTTGGCAGAGGCACGCCGAGCCAACAGGCCTTCCACCCGCCAGCGCCGCAGAAGAAACTCTTCCTGAATGCAGATTTCATCGCCGCGGCGAATCAATCGGGATGGCTTCAACGGGTCGCCATCACCGCGCAGAACCCGCCCCAACCGACAGGCCTCCGCCGCCTGTGACCTCGTTTAATAGAGCCTGACCGCCCATAACCAGATGTCCAAACGAACGGACTCCCCCGCTCCAGACGAGCCGCGGTCACTTTCACGATCTGGTGAGAATTCCATCGCTGCCACCAGTCAGCCACAACGACCCAAAACCCAAGTAGGAAATTACCGGTGAAAAATTGTCGTATTTCGAGAGGATGGCACGCCGATTTATGCGCGACATTGTGACTCACTGGCTTGATTGTCCGGAAAATCGATTAATGTGTAATTCCGTCACTTTTTCCTTCTCATTTCCTTCATGCCATGAGCCAGTCCGCCGAATCCGAATCATCTCCGAAACCCGAACCCACTCCGATCGACGCGTGGGCCGAGTCCATGGCTGAAGAACTGGAAGCCACGGCCTCTGGTTCCGATGATGCTGCCAGTCATGACGATGGTGCGACTGGCGCGGACGGCGCAACGGCATCGACCGCCTCCGAGCTGGCCCAATGGAAAGACATGGCCATGCGCGCCCGCGCGGATCTGGACAATTTCCGGAAGCGGATGGCCCAAGAATCAACAGATGCCCGCCGGTATGCCAATGCCGCACTGTTGGAAGAATTGCTGCCGATTTTGGACAATTTTCAATTCGGCTTGCAGGCGGCAGAAGCGGATGCCGGGGCCCGCAATATCCTTGTTGGATTAAACATGGTGGCTGGGCAGTTAAACAATTTCCTCCGTGACCAGGGAGTGGAGGAAGTGGCGGCCGTGGGTCAAGTCTTTGATCCCAACGTCCATGAAGCGGTCGGGCAACAACCGAGCGCGCAGGTGACGGAGGGCGTGATCATTTCCCAAGTGCGGCGTGGGTTCAAGCTGCGTGACCGTCTGCTTCGTCCGGCCACCGTCATCGTGAGCACGGGTCCCTCCGAAGCCTAAGATTTCAGCGATTTTTATTCATTTCCAATGTCTACCAAGCGTGATTTTTATGAGGTGCTCGGCGTGGAACGCGGGACCAGTGATGAAGACATCAAGAAGGCGTATCGCAAGCTGGCGATGAAATTTCATCCGGACCGCAATCCGGGCGACAAGGAGGCTGAGGATAATTTCAAGGAATTGGGCGAGGCCTATGAAATTCTGTCTGACGAGCAGAAGCGTGCGGCGTACGACCGTTATGGCCATGCGGCGTTCCAGCAGGGCGGCATGGGTGGGGGTGGTTTTGGCGGCGGTGGCGGCGGCGGCGGCGGGGTTGACCCGTTTGAGGTGTTTCGTGAAGTTTTCGGCGGCGGTGGCGGCGGTGGTGGCAGTGGCGGGATCTTCGAAGAATTCTTCAATGCCGGCGGCGGCGGCGGGCGACGCACGCGCGACGGCCGTCAGCGGGGATCAGATCTTCGTTATGACTTGCAAATCAGCCTCGAAGAGGCGGCCAGCGGAGTGGAAAAAGAACTCGAGCTGGAGAAACTGGGCGCTTGCGAGGAATGCTCAGGATCCGGTTCCAAAGGAGGCGCGACTAAATCCTGTGCGACTTGCAAAGGCCATGGCCAAGTCATTGCCAACCGCGGGTTTTTCCAAATTCAGCAGACGTGCCCGGACTGCGCAGGCACGGGCCAAATTGTTTCCAACCCCTGTGGCCCGTGCCAGGGCCAAGGTCGTCGGACGATGAAATCGCGCATCCGGCTGCGTATCCCGGCGGGCATCCAACAAGGATCACGACTGCGATCCAGCGGCAACGGCGAGGCCGGTCTGCGCGGCGGGGGCTCCGGGGATTTGTATGTGGTGATCCACCTGAAGGAGCACGATGTCTTCGAACGCGATGAAGATGATTTGCACTGCACGGTGCCGATTGGTTTCGGCATTGCCACGCTGGGAGGAGAAGCGACCGTGCCGACGCTCGAAGGACGCGCCAGCGTGAAAATCCCAGCCGGCACTCAGAGTGGAACGATTTTCCGCCTGCGCGGCAAAGGCTTGCCCGAATTGAATTCATCGCGCCGCGGCGACCTGCTGGTGCGCACCCAAGTAGAAGTGCCAACCAAACTGAACAGCGACCAGCGGGACAAGCTGAAGGCGTTTGCCGACTCGCTGGGCGGCGAAAACACGCCGGAAAGCGAAGGATTCTTCGAGCGAGCCAAGCGGTTTTTTAAATAGCGGCCGGCCGCGCAGCCACCGCAGAGAGATGCTGCCATGACCACCCTGCGGGAATTTGCCGAACACGTGCTTTTTGCAAAGCGGCTGGAGGACAAGCTGGCGGCTCCGCCGGCTGGACTCGTCGATGACGCGCGGGGTCCGGCTCTGGTCACCCCGCTCGCACCCGGCCGCCCGCCTGGGTTACAGCTGTCACGGGCGGGAGATGAGCGGGCCGACTTCCCTCGGGAACACCAGCTCGTCCACGAACAGGCGCGCGGTCACCTGCTTCATTTCATGGCCAACCACGAGCTGCTGGCCACCGAATTGATGGCCCTTGCTTTGTTAAAATTCCCGGATGCCCCACCGGCCTTTCGGCGCGGATTGTTGAACACACTCGTTGAAGAGCAATGGCATACGCGGTGGTATCTCGACCGCATGGCGGCCTATGGGGTCGGGTTTGGCGAGTTGCCGGTCAATGGGTTCTTTTGGAAGGCGGTGGCCGACATGGAGAGTCCGATGGATTACGTGACCCGTCTTCCACTCACGTTTGAGCAAGCCAATCTTGATTTTTCGCTTCATTACCGGGACGTCTTCCGCCGCGCGGGCGACGAAGAGGCAGCCACGTTGTTTCAGACGATTCATGATGATGAAATTTCTCATGTGGCGTATGGCTTGAATTGGTTTCGCAAATGGAAGTCACCGGACGAAGACGACTGGCATGGGTTTTCCCGCCGGTTGGTTTTTCCGCTCACACCGGTGCGGGCCAAAGCGCGTCAGTTGATCGACCATGACGGTCGGCGGCGAGCGGGTTTAAATCCTGAATTCATTCGCGAGCTCGATCTCTTTGCCGGCTCCCGCGGCCGCACGCCGCGCGTTTATTTTTTCAATCCTCAGGCTGAAACCACCGTACATGGCGGCCAGCCCGACCGTCCGATCATGCGCTTGGCCGAGGATTTCGACCTCGTGCCCGCCTTTCTGGCCCACCAAGAAGACGTCGTGCTGGTCCGCACCAAACCCCGTCAAGAACATCTGGAAAAATGGCGGCGCCTCGGATTCGTCTGGCCAGAACTTGAGCCCCTCGGACGCGACGGTCTCATCGCTCCCGACAGCCCGCTACTCCAGCGCAAGCTGGGCGGACTGCGCCCGTGGGCGTGGTCGCCCGATTCGGAAAACGTGCTCGGACCGCTGCACTCACAAGTCGGAGGCACTCCCGCCCCCCACCCTTGGCACCCCGCCCAACGCCAGCTTTTTTCAAAACAATGCGGCGCTGAAATTCTCCACGCCTTGGGTGACCCGCTGGCAGGACGGGTGGTCACTTCGGTCGCCGCACTGCACGACGCCATCCGCACCCTGCAGACGGACGGCCACCTCTGCGGCGTGGTCAAACCCGCTTTCGGATCGTCCGGCCGCGGATTCCGACGCACCCATATCTGGTCTCCGGAAGACGACATCTGGGCCGACTCCATGATCGAGGCTCAAGGCGCGCTGGTCGTTGAACCATGGCTCGAACGACTCGCTGACTTCTCCGTGCAAGCCGAAGCCATGGGCGATGGCACCATCCAACTCAAAGGCCTGACCCGGTTGCTCACCGACGAACGCGGCCGCTTCCTCGGCGTCGAAGCCTCAGGACGGTTCGCCAAACTCTTCAGTCCGGAAATCGCGAGGTTTTTCTGCGGCGCCGGAAACGGTGCCTGGGTGGAAGACTATTATCTGACCCACGTTTTCCCCCATCTGGCCAGTCGCTTCGCCGCATGCCATTTCCGCGGCGCCTTCGGCCTTGATGCGCTGGTGTACCGCGCCGCCGACGGCACCCCCACCCTGCGCGCCGTCGTGGAACTCAATCCACGCCATACCATGGGACGGGTCGCCTTAGAACTGCGACGCCTCGCCCACTCGTCGTCCCGCCTCCACTTCTCACTCGCCACTCTGCGGTCGACTCAGCCGACCCACCCGTGTCCGTCGCTGACCGCCTTGGCCGCTCAGCTCGAAGCCGAAAACCCCGTGCGCCTCCGACCCCAAGGCGATACCGTCAAAATCGACAAAGGCACACTCATCCTCAACGACCCCACCACAGCCCAACGGTTTCTCGCCGTCCTCACGGTTCATCCCAGTGGCCGCTCGCCCGCAGGACCCACCGTCTGACGGCCTCAAACGCCCGCCAGTCGGATTTTGTCCCCTTCTCCATCCCGCAACCGCCTCCCTCTCGCACCGCCCCCGCACTTCAGAGGGTGCAGAATGGAATGGGTTCTTCTTGGGAGGCGCAGCGGACGGTCACGTGACTGGCGGCATGAGCGTTGAGGGTGCGCTGGAGCACGGCGCTGGCGACATCGGGGTGATTGCAATCACTGCTGAGGTGACCGAGCCAGAGGTGACGCAGGCGAGGCGAGATGATTTGGCTGACGAGCTCAGCGGTCTGCTCATTACTGAGGTGGCCATGACGGCTGGAGATCCGTTGTTTGGTAGCCCATGGTCGTTTTGTATCGGCAGCCAACAATTGAGCGCAATAATTCGCTTCGACGAACAGCCCATCCAGGTCCCGCAGGCGCGCCAGTACGGCGGTAGTCGCATGCCCCAGATCACTGACAACCCCGAGCCGTGAATTGGTGCTGACACCAGCTTCCACGACGTCGTGTTCAATGACAAACCCCATGGGATCGACCGCATCATGCGGCACGGAAAATGTTTCAATGCGCCACCCTTTCCATTCGAAGCGGCTGCCTGTTTCCACCAGCTGCCATTTCACGGGTGACCGCAGCGAGCGGCGCACCATTTCACTCGTGTGGGGATTGGTAAAGACCGGCACTCCCGCCAGCGGACCGCGCATCAGCACGTCAAGCCCCCTGATATGATCACCATGCTCATGCGTCAGCAGGACCCCACAGACGGCTGACGCCTCCAGCCCGACCTGCTGCAGACGCGCCACGATTTGGCGAGCAGAGAGGCCCGCATCAATCAATAACGCCCCGTCCGGTCCGGCCACCACCGCACCATTGCCCCCACTGCCGCTGCCCAAAATTGAAAATCGCATCGCCAGCTAATTAAGCACGATTAGAAACGATCAACCATGGATCTTTCGTTTCTCTTTCACACTGGCAGGATCTTGCTATGATTTGATGTGCTTTGGTTTCGTCATTTGGTGCCGTTTGCCGTAATGGCGGTACTGGCCCTCGGCGGCATGGCCGCCTACCAGGAGGGCCAGCGGCAGCTTGATGTCTGGCTCCGGCAGAAATTGGCGGGAGAATTGGCCCGGGAAAACCTGCGAGCCGATATCGGCAAAATGACTCTGGATCCGCTGCGCGGACTGGTCGCGCGCGACTGCCGCCTCTACGGAGGCAAAGATCAGAAACTCTTGCTCGCCACCTTCGACCGGTTACGCGTCGAAGCAGATCTCTCTCGCCTCCTTCACCGCCAACAGTTTATCAATAGCGTCACCCTGACCGAGGCCGCCCTCGCCCTGCCGCTCGATCCAGAAAATCCGCAAACCCAGTGGCTCACCCTGACCGGCCTGAATGCCAGCATCCTCGCCTCCGGCGATCGCTTTGAAGTACGCCAAGCCCGCGCCCTGCTCGAAGGCGTGCCCGTGACAGTGGAGGGCACCCTGCTAAAGCCTTCCAAAATGCAGCGGCCCCGCAACCGCCCAAAAGATGAAAAACGGGAAGCCCTCGACCTCCTCCGCGAGCGGCGCCACTGGCTTGATGAATTGCGCGGGCAGCTCCGACAATTGAAATGGGAAACAAATGGCCGACCGCCCCAGCTCGACCTGCGGCTGACAGTTGATCTCGACCGCCCAGAGGAACTCCGACTCTGGGGGCGCCTCCATGGCGAAAATTTCCGATATCGCGACTATGTCATCCGCGACCTCGAAGTGGCGGGCGAGTGGTCGAGGGGTGAAGCCACCATTCGGGAGGCACGATTGCGGGACACGGTCGGCACATTGACGGGTAGTGCGCGGATGGAACCCGGCCGTCCGCATCCGGAATATTTTTTCACGTTTCAATCGACCGCTAATCTCCCAGCCTTGATTGGCGCCATTCACGAAGTGCCGGCGTTGAAAGAATTCGTCCTGTACGAGCCAGATTCTCTTTCGACCTCGGGCGAAGCGTCGTGGCGACCGGCCAGTGCGGATGGATCGACTCCGGCCGCACTGCAAGTGATGGGGCGTCTGAGCAGCGGTCGATTTGCCACGCGCGGAGCGGTTTTCGAGTCGCTGGAGGCTGCATTTTTCCTGAAGGACGGGGACGTCAACCTGCGCAACGTCAGACTGGCGCACGAGAGTGGCACACTCGACGGGCAGGCCATGCGCCAGAGCGGGCAATGGCGCTACCAGATGCAGATGCGCATGAACCCCAAGGCCCTGCAACCGTTCACAACCACGGCCGCCCAACACCGTCTCTTTGACCGCCTAGATTTTCAGGACCATTCGTCCATGGAATTGGAGGCCCGCGGATCTGGGCCTCAGGAGTCACCGCAGAGTTGGGAACACGAGGCCACCGTGGACGCTCGCCAGTTTCGTTATCAAGGAGAAGTCATCCGCCGACTCCAAGCCAGTTTGGGCCGCCGAGAAGGCACAACCACAGCCACGGCGGTTCGCCTCGTGCGTCCGGAAGGAGAGCTGACCGCCGCTCGGCTCACCATTGAAGAAGCAGCCAAAACACTGCTGATCGACGACCTGCGCTCCACGGTGTTCCCCGCACCAGTCGTCCGGCAAACCAGCCCGCATATTTTTCATTTTGTCGATGCGTATCAATTCAGCCAGCCTCCCGCCATTCGCATGGCAGGTCGGGTGGGACTGAAGAATGTGGAATTGAACGACTTTACGCTGGATGTAGTGGCCACTGGAGACGTCCAAGCCACCCTTCCCGACCGCACAGTGCTGCCATTGATTTCCCCGCGAGGGCAAATCACTAGTAAAGGGCGACTACTCTCCCTCGATCTCACCGGTCAAGTCGAGAAGGGAGCCTCTTGGCGCGGCACCACCCTCGACGATACGGTCGCCGCCCGATTTCTCGGAGCCTTTCCGTTGGTCTTCAAAAAGGAACCGCGCTCCGAATCATGGCAGTTTTTCCTCACCGGCCCGGCCCGAGTTCGCCAGGTCGTCGGGTCATCGATTTTGCCCCTCGAAGTCGCCAAAGCGACCGTCGACTTCCGCCATCGCCGTGCCGAGAGCCAAGGGGCCAGCATCCAAATCGAGGCCGATGGTCGAGTGCTAGCCCCGGCCCAATTCCAGCAACTCACTCTGCGTGATCCGGCCATGGCTCGATTTCAAGGCGTCTTCGACGTCGAGAAACGCACCCCCGAAAACAACCGGACACGATGGTCGCTCGACCTCGAGGCGCCAGGAACCATCGACTGGAAATTTTCGGACAAATCACTGCCCTTGCAGGAAGTGAAGGTCGAGGCGGAGTTTCAGCGCGGTCGGCTCGAGTTCCAGCGCACGTCCGCCAGCTTGCTTGGGGGAAGCGTCACGGGCACTGGTGAAGTCAATACCCTGTCTGCCACTCAGGACTTTGTGGCCACCGTGCAGGCGGAAAACGTGGGATTCGGCGCACTCGCAAAAATCTATGCTCCGGGCACCCTGACCGCCGGGCAATTATCCGGAGGATTCCAACTGACAGGCAACGGTCGACCCGGTGCCGACGACTCGCTCAATCTCCAAGGCTCCGGTCAGGCCGTCGTGCGCGAAGGCGACATTTTTGCGATGCCCCTGCTGGGACCACTCTCGCCCCTGCTCTCATCCATGCTGCCGGGCACCAAAAGCGGGTATAGTCAGGCCCGCGATGCCCGGGCTTCATTTGCGCTGAGTGACGGAGTGCTGACGACCCGCGATTTTGAGGCGCTGACCATGGCCTTTGTCATCAAGGGCGGGGGTGAAATCAATCTGAAATCGAAGCGTGTTGACCTGCAGGCGCGTATCAATACCCGCGGCCCGACCGGCATGTTGCTTTACCCCGTCAGTCGGCTGCTTGAATTCGAGGCCCAGGGGACGATTAAAGATCCGGCGTGGACGCCGGGGGTACTCACTCTTCCGGGCAAACTGCTGCCGTTGCCTGGAGTGCGGCGTCGATAAGCTTTAAAGCGGAGATGACGATTTCACAAAAATGCTTCAAGTAAATAAAGCTCAGAGAAATGGGTGATTTATAGCAACGATTCAGCACTCACCCTGCGGGTGAGCCTGGAGTTTGGCCAATGTGCCCTCGTCGGGAAGTTAACTGACCTGCGTAGTCGTTTCGTCTTCGGATTTTTTGTAGCCGTGGGTCGCTGACCCCGGTCGCGGCGCCGAACGCCTCTCCGAACGTCTTTTTGGCAGGCGGCCGGATGCGAAGAAGCGGTTTCGGAGCCGTGTCTTGAAGGATGTGGCCCGAAGGCCAAGTGTGGAAACCGGGGCCGGCGTACCCGGCTACAGTGGCGGCTTGGCCTCCTGCGCCGTGGTTTCGGATCCGGATTTCTGTAGCCGTGGGTCGCTGACCCCGGTCGCGGCGCCGAACACCTCTCCGAACGTCTTTTTGGCATGGGGCCGAATGCGAAGAAGCGGTTTCGGAGCCGTGTCTTGAAGGATGTGGCCCGAAGGCCAAGTGTAGAAAGCGGGGCCAACGTACCCGGCTACAGTGGCGGCGTCGCCGCCTGCGCAGCCGTTTCGGATCCGGATTTCTGTAGCCGTGGGTCGCTGACCCCGGTCGCCGCGCCGAACGCCTCTCCGAACGTCTTTTGGCATGGGGCCGGATGCGAATCATCGGTTTCGTACTCGCCGACGAGGACCTCAGCGCTCCCGGGCCTAGTGTGGAAACCGGGGCCGGCGGACCCGGCCAGCGGGAAGTTTAACGCCCTTCTCCACCTTTAACTTCCCGACGAGGGCAAGGCAAGGCCACACGCCCTAGGACCGCGTCTTTTCCCCAGAGCAAATGGCCAAACTCCAGGGACCGTTTTGCAAACAGTCCATTTCCGACCTCCCCGTGCACGGCCATCAAGCGTCATCAGACAAAAAATTTATCTAAGAAAAAAAGTTCAATTATAATCCTAATAATTTAAAACTTGTTTTACGGTCAATGTTTCGCTTTTGTCACACATGTTCCTCAAATTACTGGGGGTATTTTGTGCCCTTTGCGGCCCCTTGGCCGCCCAAGTCAGAATCAGTGAATTTCTTGCGTCCAACACGCAAGCGCATCCAGATATTGTTGATTTTGAGGACTATCCTGATTGGATCGAACTGGAAAACACCTCAGCTGAAGCGGTTTCTCTCGATGGCTGGTACTTGAGCGACTCGACGGGCAACCCATACAAATGGCCCTTTCCGGCCACGGCCACGATTCCGGCGCGCGGCCGTCTTGTCGTCTGGGCCGACGGATATGACACTGAACCCGGAAAATCATTTCCGCGCGGATACTGGCCGTGGAGGTCTTTCACCACCGAGGGGTATCACACGAATTTCTCTTTATCGTCGGTCGGTGAAGCGGTGGTGTTGAGCCGGGTAGAGGGCGCGGGCCGGACGCCGCTCATCACCGCCGCCCGTCCGACCCCGGTGGCCCCGGCGCAACCATCGGTCTGGCGCTATCTGGACGATGGATCCAACCAGAGCACGCAATGGAGAAGCCGCGCGTATGATGACAGCCTTTGGGCCCAGGGACCGCCACAACTCGGTTACGGTGACAACGACGAGGCGACCGTGATTTCGTACGGCCCCAGCACCAGCAATCGCCATATCACCACCTATCTGCGCCACACATTTCAGGCCCCAGACCCGTCCACGCTCTTCGGACTCAACTTGCGCCTCGTGGCCGATGACGGCGCCGTCGTTTACCTCAACGGTAAGGAAATAATCAGGCAAAACCTTCCCGCCGGAGAAATCAATCACACCACCCTGGCCGTCGCACCAGTTTTTCAGGCCACGGAAAATAATTTCACTACGTACACCCTGGCTCCCTCCGATCTACTGCCCGGCGAGAACCTCATCGCCGTCGAAGTCCATCAGGTCACACCCGACAGCGCGGATGTCAGTTTTGACTTAGGCTTGGAGGCCATCAGCTTCACCGCCGCGAACATCGTCGACAGCCACTCGTATGGTCTGCAGCTGTCGGACATTTCCCGCGGGCGCAACGAAGCCGGTGACTGGGTCCAATTGGCCACTCCCACGCCCGGAAAAGCCAACACCAGCTCCACCGTCGACGACCTGCGGTCGTCCGGAAACGAGGTGACCGTTTCTCCAGCCGCCGGCATCTACCCTGACCCGCAAACCGTCACCCTCACCACCACCGCCGGAACCATCCGCTACACGCTGGACGGCTCGATCCCGCACGACTCCTCGCCGGCCTACACCGAACCATTGGTCGTCACTGCCACCACCGTCATCCGCGCCCGCGCCTTCGAGGCCGGAAAACCCCACGGCTCCGTCGCCACCCGCACTTATTTCATCGGCGAAAATCAAGGCCAAGTTCCCTACGTCTCAGTGGTCGCCGATCCCGCGGTCCTCTTCGATGATCGCATCGGCATTTATTACAACCAGCACGAGGGCGTGGCCGACGCCTCCCAAGATTTACATGACGTCTACAAAGGAAAAGACGCTCCCGGATCGCTGGAGTTTTTCGCCCCCGGCGGCGCCCCCGGCTTCCGCGTGAATGGGGGATTTCGCATGGGTGGCGAGAACAATTGGGTCCATGCCCAGCGGGCATTGAACTTCTCCGTCCGGGGCAAATACGGCAGCGACGAGATCAAATACGACCTTTTTCCCGGAACCACGATCCCCATTCACACCGGGCTCACCCTGCGCGATGGCGGCGACGCCTGGAACAAAGAAATGCTGCGCGACGGCATGTGGGGATTCATCACCCAAGATCAAATGCGCGTCCACGGGTCCGATTACCGCGCCACTGTCGTCTTCATCAATGGCGCCTACTGGGGCATCCATGACCTCCGCTCACGCTGGGATGACGCTTGGTTCTTCCAACGCTTTCACCTCAACGCTGGAGAGGTCGACCACCTCCTCTACGGCCACGTCACCTCCGGAGCCGTCACCCTCGGCGTCGAAAAAGGCGACTCCACCCACTGGCTCGAACTCCTCGACTTCGTCCAAACTCAAGACCTCAACGACCCAGCCGTCTTCGCCTCCCTCGAATCCCGCGTCGATCTGGACAGCTTCATCGACTTCATCGTCGCAGAATCATACGGCAACAATACTTCGTGGTTCCACAACCGCGAGTTCTGGCGCCCGCGCACGCCCGGCGGAAAATGGCAGTGGTTCGTTCCTGACATGGATCGGACCATCGCCACTTCCCAGCTCAATAGCCGCATCCTGCGCGACATGCTGGCCAGTGAAACGCTGCTCGTGCGGCTGAAAACCAGCACCGTATTCCGCCACCGGCTCGCCCAGCGCTTCGCCGCCCACATGGCCTCCACTTTCCTGCCGTCACGCATCATCGGCATCGTCGATCAAATGGCCACCGAGGTGGAAAAGGAAGCCCCGCGCCATAGCGCCCGCTGGGGGTCAAAAGGCGGCATGACCGCCAGCAGCCGCGCCAGCAACCTCCGGGACATTAAAGAATTCGCCAACCTCCGGCCCGCCGGCATCCACGCCGAAATCCAGACCGCCCTCAACTTGGCCACCCCCGCCGTCGAGCTCGCCCTCACCACCGAGTCAGCCGCCAGCGGCCGATTCCTCGTCAATGGCGTCGCCGTGGAACCAAGCACCATGAAATGCTTTCCGCAAATCCCCGTCGAAATACAGGCCATGCCCGCCCCCGGCTTTCGCTTCGAGGCTTGGAAAGGTGCCGCCACCAGCACCAACGATAAAATCACCCTCCTTCTCGACGGCCCTGCCACCCTAACCGCCCAATTCGTGCCCTCAGGAGAAACCACCACCGGCGGCGCCCTCGCCGCCGATACCACCTTCCGCACCGACGCCTCCCCCTACGTCCTCACCTCCGACTTGATCGTCCCACCTCAAGTCACCCTGACCATCGAATCTGGAGTCACCGTGCTCCTCCCCGCCGGCCGCCACATCCGCGTTCAAGGCGCCCTCATCGTTCAAGGCACATCCGCCGCCCCCGTCCATTTCCTCGGACGTCAGAACGCCCGCTGGGGCGGCCTGAGCTTCGAAAACCCCAGCAGCCCGTCCACCCTGAACCACCTCACCCTGCGCGGTGCCACCCGCGGGTTCGATCCCATCAACGCCCCCTACGCCCTCTCCGGCTTGAATGCCACTCTGGTCATCGACAACCTCGACATCGACCACTGCGACGGCCCGGTTTTTTGTCGCGGCGGATCCATCAAGATGGCCAATAGCCGACTCCACACCCCGTACACCGGCGACTGCATCAATGTCAAAAACGGCCAAGCCGAAACACGCAATTGCGACTTCATCGGCAACAATGCCCCCGATACCGATGCCATCGATTACGACGGCGTCGTCGATGGCCTCATCTCAGGATGCCGCATCTACCGGTTTCAGGGGCCCAACTGCGATGGGATCGACGTCGGCGAACAATGCCGCAACGTGCTCATTGAAGGAAACCTGATTTATTACAACTCGGACAAAGGCGTCTCCGTCGGCCAAGGATCCACCGTGATCATGCGCCGCAATCTGATCGTCGGATGCACTCTGGGCGTCGGCGTGAAAGATTTCGGTTCGCTGGTCACCATCGACCAGAATTCATTCATATCCTGCCCCATCGGCGTGGACGTCTATGAGAAAAACTTCGGCGATGGCGGTGGCGCCGCCGTCATCACCCACTCGATCTTTTCCAAATGCTCGAGCATCCCCGCCCTCGCCGACAGTCTCTCCACTCTCTCGGTCAACTACTCGCTCAGCGACACCGTTCCCATCACCGGCACGGCTAATATCCTCGCGGACCCGCTCTTCATCGAGCCTCTAGCCCTGAATTACCAACTGCGCCCAGAATCTCCGGCCATCAACGCCGGAGACCCAGCCCACCCCGTTGATCCCGACAACTCGCGCGCCGACATCGGAGCACTCTACACGTACAGCCCCACCGATTACCCGTACGCCCTGACCCAGACCGTCGTCATCGACGAACTCCTCGCCAATTCGGAAGCCGAAACCAGCGACTGGATTGAGCTGTACAATCGCTCCGCCGTCCCCGTCGACCTCAGCGGATGGTTCCTCAGCGACAGCGGTCTGGATTTGCGCAAATACCGCCTTCCAGTCGGCACCGTGCTGCCGCCGGGCGGTCGCACCGTCTTCTACGAAAACCTGCACTTTGGTCAAACCAGCCTTGATCCGGGCCGCATCACTCCTTTCGCCCTCAGCGACGTGGGTGAAACCGTGCACCTGACTTCCGCCGTCAATGATCAACTTACTGACTATCACGCCCAAGAGGAATTTGGCCCCACCATGCCAGGAGAATCCCTCGGCAATTATTACAAGGCCGGAACAGATTCATGGAATTTCATCGCCATGAACACCGCCACTCCAGGCCAGCCCAACAGCGCGCCCAGAGTCGGTCCCATCGTCATTGCAGAAATCATGTTCGAGCCAGCCGGCCACCCCGACTCCGAATACATCGAACTACTCAATGTCTCCGACACCGCCGTCCCGCTCTTCGACTCAAGCCGGACCAGCGCCTGGAGGATAACCGATGGCATCGACTTTGAATTCTCCTCCACCACCCCCGTCACCCTCGCCCCGGGTGAACGGGTCTTGCTCGTCAAAAATCGCTCTGTCTTCCTCGCGTCTTTTGACGTTCCAGCCGCCACCCAAATCATCGAATGGGCCAGCGGCCGACTTTCCAATGAGGGCGAATCCGTGCAAATGAGCCGCCCCGCCGGCATGGACGCCGCCGGCATCCGCCAGTTCGCCCGGGTCGATCGCGTCAGCTACGGCATCAGTACCCCATGGCCCAGCGAGGCCTCCGGCTCAGGGCTGGCGCTGCTCAAAATCACCGAGAATAAGTACGGCAATGAAGCCGCCAACTGGATTGCCGGCCCGCCCAGCCCAGGCTTGGCCGTCCCACCGACGCCCGGTTTTGCCGGCTGGATCAGCAGCAGCGGCCTCCCGCCAGCCGAACAGGGAACCACCGCCGACCCCGATCTGGATGGAGTGCCCAATCTCCTCGAGTTCGCCCTCGGCACGGCCCCAGGCCTCACCAATCCACAACCCCCCATGAATTTGGCCCTCACCTCCGACCAGCTCGAGATCTCCTTCACCCTCGAAACCGACCACCAAGGCGTGGTCGTCACTCTCGAAAAATCACCCTCCCTGCAGCCAGGCTCCTGGGTCCCAGTCCCCACTAGCGCCTCGCCACCCGCCGGCACCTCCCAAATCCACCGCGCCACCATCCCCGCCAACGCCAGTCACGAATTCTATCGCCTCATCGCTCGCTGATCGGCCCATCAGCCGTGCCCCGCCCTCCCATGGCCAAAGCACAAAATGCCGGACGCCCATACCTCCCCCCTCCGCGCAGGCCCACATCACAGCCGACACGTGGCCTGACACACTCTACCCAAAACCGCGGACACCCCTGCCACTCACCTCCCCTCACGCCGCCGGGGCAATTATACCCCGCAATGACCAACACCGCTGAGACTGCCGCCCAAACTGCCGCCGGGCCCATCACTTCGGACCCGAACGGCGCAACGGCCTCTGAGACGCTATCCGCTTGCCTTATTTAACCGCGGTCAGCAGCATCTTTTTAAAGTCTTCACGAGCCGCCGCCACCCCAGCACTCGGACCCACCAGTCGAATATACACGTCCCCCGCTTCACTCGGCAACACCGCCGCCAGCAACGTGTACTCGACCCGTGGTTCTTTTTCCGGACTGAATCGCGATCCCACGTACGTGCCTGACAATGTCACCAACGTGGCTTTTTCTTTGCCAAACTCCATTTCTTCCTTCTCGGTTTTCACCGCTGGAGACGATTGGAACATGCCCTGCCACCGCTCGATATTGCCAGAGAGCGCCCCGCCCTGACCAGGCCCAAAATGATAAAACGAGGCTTTGAGTCCAGCCGCGCCGTCTTTGCCTGGCGTCTCGATGGTCCCTTGGCTCATCGGTCCTGGCGTATCACTCTCTTTCCATGGAGCTCCCACGGAAAAACTAAAGGAGCCGACTTTAAGGGGTTTGGCCGCCGCTTCTTCGCCCTGCACAGTGGGAGTGGAAGCCAGGGTCAAGACGGCCAGAACGGCGAACAACGGAGAGAGAAAACAGTTACGCATGGAATGGAGCTGGAATGAAGGGTGAATAAACGAGCTTCACTCTAGGCCAGAAGTCGCGACGGGTCCATCACAAGACTTCCGCTCCCGCCGTCATCCAATTCCTGCCATCCCTACAATTCAGCCGGCTTCTGCATAAGGGTGGCAATACGGTGCAACAACCGCCCCGCCGCCCCGCCATCAAGAATACGATGATCAAAACTCAGCGTCAGCTGCGCCTCGGTCACTGGAAGAAACCGCTGCTCCTGCTCCGACCAGACCGGCGCCTGCCGCCCCGCCCCCAGCCCGAGCAGCAGGTTCTGCTCCGGTAGCGGAATAGGGGTCGCCCACACAATACCAAAGGTGCCAAAGTTCGTCACCGTCGCCGCCCCCGTCCCAATCGCCTCCGGCGGCAACCGCTTGGATCGACCTTTCTCCACCAACGTATTATACGTCTGCGTCAAACTAGCCAACGGCTGACGGTCGACGTCCCGAATCATCGGAACCAAAACCCCATCATCCACTTCCACCGCAAATCCGATATCGATCCCTTTGGGATGAACAATGCGCCCGCCCACCAAACGTCCCGCCAAAGCCGGTGATTCAGCCAGCGCAATGGCCAGCGCCCGAATCGCATACAACGTCGGCCCAGGCCGGGCCTCTACCGTCCGCCGGTGAGCCAGCAAGGTATCAAGCGCCACCGTGATCCCCACCGTAGCCAGCGGACGGGTCCACGACCGCCGCATCGCATCCGCCACCGCCACCCGCATCGGACTGGCCTTGGTCATCGGCAGCTTCTCAATGCTGGTCATAAACCGCTCAAAATCCTCCACCGTCACCCGCCCGCCTTCGCCCGTGCCCGCCACCGCCGCCAGATCAGCCGCATTCAACCCCAACTCCGCCATCCGTACCCGCATCCGCGGCGAAATATAACTGGCGCCCGTCGCATTGGCCGGCACCGGCAGCCCGCGCCATACCGGCTCCACCGTCGGCTGACCGTCATCGCCCGCAAACAAATCACCCGCATCATACCGAAAATGCAGGTTCTCCTCGACCACCACCGATGACGTCTGCGCTTCCGGCGAAACCATCGGCGTTTCCGGCAACTCAATCCCCGCCCGCAACGCCTCCTCCATCGTCACTTCAAGATACCCCAGCGTCGCCCCCACCGCATAACTCACTTCCACTTCCGCTCGTAAATCAGCCACCCGACCGGCACACGGCACCGTGACCGACATCGTCGCCTTCTGCGTCTCCACCTCCATAATCTCAGCATCCGCCAACACCTCCTGGCCAAGAACAATGCCAAGGTGCTTCACGGTCGCCTCAGCAATCGATTCACCAAGCTGGGGCATCAAGATGGGAACAAGGGGCATGGGGGAAAAAACGGGGAAAATGAATAATCGATCAGTAAAAACCACCCGCTCAAAACCTCAGCAATCGCCGCAAGCTTTCCGCGATGGTGGCCGCCGTCGGCCGGTGGGCCGCCCACAGATTAGGATGATACGGGATCGGAGTATCCTTGGCATTAAGCCGCTGCGGCGGCGCATCAAGCAGGTTAAAGCCATCAGCCACCACCCGCGCAATCACTTCCGCACACACCCCACCCCATGGAAAACTCTCCCCCACACACAACAACCGCCCAGTGCGAGCCACACTCGCCAACACCGTGTCCGAATCAATCGGCTTCACCGACCGCAAATCAATGACCTCAATCTCGTACCCCTCAGCCGCCAAATCAGCCGCCGCCCGCAATGACTCATGCACCATGGCCGAATACGTCACCACCGTGGCATGACGCCCCATGCGCGCAATCCGCGCTTTCCCAATCGGCAAGCTTTCCTCCGGCAACGCCTCGTCCTTCAGATGGTAATAAAGGAATTTGTGCTCGCAAAAAATAACCGGATCATCCAACGCCACCGCCTCCAACAGCATCGAATACGCGTCCCCCACCGTGGCCGGCGTCAACACCACCAGTCCAGGGTAGTGCGCATAAATCGACTCCATCATCTGGCTGTGAAAGGGACCACTGCCCGGCGTGCCGCCACTCGGCAATCGCACCACCAACGGACAAGACACCCCCGTGCGCCAGAAATGCGTGGCCGCTTGGTTAACAATCTGGTTGAACGCAATACTCGAAAAGTCAGCAAATTGCATCTCCACGATCGGCCGCATCCCTTCAATCGCCGCTCCAATCGCCATCCCCAACATCGCATCCTCACTGATCGGCGCATCCAACACCCGCCCGGGAAAATCCCGTGACAAGTTTTTCGTGGCCTTGAACGCACCCCCAAAGGTGGCCACATCCTGACCATAAATAAACACGGTCGGATCGTCGCGCAGCGCCCGAGTCAGGGCCTCACGGATGGCTTCAAGATAGGTCAGGGCCATGGAAAAATAGACAAATCAATCATGCGGAATGAAAACCGGAAAATAAGCATGCTAGAAAGTTTCTTCACCTCACTCAAAATGAACTGAGGGCGCGCCAATCTTCTCCAGCCGCTTCAGGAACAGGATCTTTTTGAGCGGTGGCCACCGCCAGCTGCACGTCATGGACCGCCTCCCGGTCCCATTGCTCCAGTTCAGCCACCGTGGCCAGCCCGTGATCCAAGAGATGCTGGCGCGCACGATCCAGACAATCACGCCCCAACTCTGTCTGCTTCAACGCCTCTGGCACATAGTTGGCATCGTCATGCGCCCCATGCCCGGTCAGCCGCAGTAGCCGCCCCACCACTAACTGCGGACCATGCCCCGCTCGCGCCCGCGCCACCGCCCGCCCAAAAACCTCCAAACACTCAGCCAAATCAGTGCCGTCCACTCGATGCCCGTCAATCCCATACCCAATCGCACGATCCACCAGATCCGCACAAGCAAACTGCCGGTCCGTCGGCGTAGAATACGCAAATTGATTGTTCGCCACCGCAATCACTAAGGGCAACTTCTCCACCGCCGCCAGATTGACCGCCTCATGAAATGATCCAGTCGAGGTCGCCCCGTCCCCAATACACGCCGCCCCCACCGCCTCCACATCCCCCTTGAACCGCCGCGCCACCAGCATCCCGCAAACCACCGAGACCATCGATCCCAAATGCGAAATCATGGCCGGCATGCCCTCCGCAGGTCGACCCCGATGAATGTTGCCATCACGCCCGCGCATCGGACCCAAAACACTCCCCAAATACGTCCGCGCCGGATCCAACAACGGCTCGCCAAAGGCCAGTCGCCCCGCCATGTCCCGAATCAATGGAGAAAATACATCCTTCCGACGCCGTAAGGAAACCCCCAGCGCCGCACTAAATGCCTCCTGCCCACGCCCCAAATACACTCCACCCACAATCTTGCCCGCATGATACAAACTCGTGATTTTTTCCTCCAGCCGGCGCGCCAGCAACATCCAGCGATACGCGCTGACATACTGCTCCGCCCCCGTTAACGCGGAAGGGAGAACATCGGAAATGGCCATTGATTGTGTACTCAAGAATGAAGGAAATCTAATCCAGCCCAACCTGCGGGCAGCCAGGGGCCGGAGCAATCACATTTTCCACCGCAACAGCACTTCATGCCCCCGACGCCCCCGACGTCCCAGACGGCTCGACCCATGCCCCCGCCCGCCCCCTCCGGCGGCGCAGCCGCTCAAATCCCAGATACACCACCGGCGTAATATACAGCGTCAATAACTGGGAAAATAAAAGCCCGCCCACCACCGCCAACCCCAACGACCGCCGCGCGTCCGCCCCCGCCCCAATCCCCAACGCAATCGGTAACGCCCCCATCAACGCCGCCACCGTCGTCATCATAATCGGTCGAAACCGAATCAAACACGCCAGCCGGATCGACTCGGCCGGCGACCGCCCGTCCCGCCGCTCCGCCTCCAACGCAAAATCAATCATCATGATCGCATTTTTCTTCACAATCCCAATCAACATAAGAATTCCCACAAATCCGTAAACCCCCAGTTCCTCGCCAAAAACAAACAAGGTCAACAAGGCCCCCACCCCAGCCGATGGCAGTCCAGAAAGAATCGTCAGCGGATGAATGAAGCTCTCATACAAAATCCCCAACACCAAGTAAATGACCAGCAACGCCATCAACAACAACACGGTCATGTGACCGACCGACTGCTGGAACGCCTCCGCCTCACCCTGAAAACCGGTCATAATGTCCGCCGGCAACACTTCCCGCGCCACTTCCTCCACCTCGCGCACCGCCTCACTTAACGACACCCCCGGCTGCAAATTAAAGGAAATCGTCACCGAGGGCAGCTGCCCAGAATGATTCACCGTCAACGGTCCCGTCGTCGACGTGACTTCCGCAATCGAATCCAACGGCACCAGATCCCCGGCCTCACTTCTCAAATACAGCGTGTTCAACGCCCCCGGCTCCCCGCTGAATCGCGGCTGCACCTCAAGGATCACGTCATATTCGTCCGCCGCCGCCAGCACGCTCGACACGGTCCTCGTGCCATAGGCATCATACAAAGCCGTATCTATCTGAGTCGCCGTGATCCCGAGCGCGGAAGCCTTATCGCGGTCAATCTTCACATACGCCTGCGGGCTATTCAGCTGCAGGTCAGTGGTCACATCCATCAACCCCGGCAGGGAACGCAACCGCGCCTCCAACCGCCCGGCATGATGCCGCAGCGGCTCCAAATCAACCGCCGAAAGCGTGAATTGATACTGGCTCTTGCTGCTGCGCCCTCCCAGCCGGATCATCGGCGGAATCTGTACAAAAGCCCGAATACCCGGGATTTGCGCCAACTGGGGACGAAGCTGCGCCACAATCCGCTCCGCCGAGGGTCGTTCGTCGCGCGGCCGCAAACGCACCGAAAACCGCCCCGTATTCGCCGTCGCATTCGGTCCGCCCGCCCCCGCCTGCGACGTGAAATTGGCAATATGCGGGTTGGCCAGCAAAACGACCGCCACCGCCTTTTGGTGCGCCACCATCGACTCAAAGGAAATGTCCTCCGCGGCCTCGGTCGTGATTTGAATCTGCCCGGTGTCTTCCGCCGGCAGAAACCCTTTCGGAATCACTGTAAACCCCCACCCGGTCAATCCAATCGTCACCAGTGTCACCATCAGAGTCAGCCCCGGATGACGCAACACTCCGTCTAGCGTGCGCTCATACCCGCGATGCATCGCCCCCAAAACCGCATCCGTCGCCGTCAGAAACCAGCCGCTCCGCCCGCGCTCGTCCTCCCGCCCACGCCCGCGCAAAAACCGACTGCACATCATCGGCGTCAACGTCAACGAAACCACCCCCGAGATCAAAATCGCCACCGCAATCGTCACCGCAAATTCATTAAAAAGTCGCCCCAAAACCCCACCCATGAAAAAAACCGGCAAAAAAACCGCCGCCAATGACAACGTCATCGAAATCACCGTGAACGCAATCTCCCGAGACCCGCGCCGCGCCGCCTCCAATGGCGTCGCCCCCTCCTCCAAATGCCGAACCGTATTTTCCAAAACCACAATCGCATCGTCCACCACAAACCCCACCGCCAACGTCAAGGCCATCAATGACAACGTATTCAAACTAAAACCAAGCAGCTGCATGACCGCAAATGTCGCGATGATCGAAATCATAATCGCCACCCCAGGAATAATCGTCGCCGTCAGCCGCCGTAGAAAAATAAAGATCACCAGCATCACCAAGGCCATGCTCAACAACAACGTGAACTGCACGTCATGCACCGACTCGCGGATCGACTGCGACCGGTCCAGCATCAACTCCAACGTCAGGGCCGCCGGCAACTGCGCCTGCACCGCCGGCAACAGCGCCCGAATAGAGTCAACCACTTCCACCGTATTCGTGCCAGGTTGTCGCTGCACCGCCAGAATAATCGCCTGCTGATCATTATACCAACTCGCCGATCGCTCGTTCTCCACTCCGTCGTCCACCTTCGCCACATCCTCCAGCCGGACCGGCGCCCCGCCTCGATACGCCACAATCAAGGGTCGAAAATCCTCCGCCCGATACAACTGACCGCTCGTCTCCACCAGAAAACTCTGGTTCGCCCCCTGAAGGCTGCCCGTCGGAAGCGCGCTGTTCGCCGCCAAAATCGCCCGCCGAATTTCGTCAAATCCCAGCCCCCGCGCCGCCATCACCACCGGATCGACCCGTACCCGCAACGCGCGCTTCTGCGACCCATACACACTAACCTGAGCCACTCCGGAAATCGTCGACAACCGCGGCGATAACACGTTCTGCGCGTATTCATCCACCCGAGCCAACGGCAATGTCTCCGATCGCAACGCCAACAACAAAACCGGCGCATCCGCCGGATTGACTTTCCGAAACGTCGGCGGCGCCGGTAACGCCGCCGGTAGCCGTCGCTGCGCCGCCGCAATGGCCGATTGCACATCCAGCGCCGCCGCATCCAAATCGCGGGTCAACGCGAATTGCAACGTGATCCGCGTGCTCCCCAGCGAACTGGTCGAAACCATCGAATCAATGCCCGCAATGCCGGAAAATTCCTTCTCCAACGGTGTCGCCACTGTAGAGGCCATCGTTTCCGGACTCGCTCCAGGCAACCCCGCACTCACCGCAATCGTCGGGAAATCGACAATTGGCAAGTCATTCACCGGCAGCTGCCGATAGCCCAACACTCCGCACAACACCATTCCCATCATGACCAACGTGGTCATAACCGGCCGGGCAATACACACTTCAGAAATCTTCATAAACGCGGCTTGAGGACGGTCGCCGCCGCGGCCGCCGCCGCCGCTTCCACACTCTCTTTCACCTCGACCTTCGATCCATTCACCAGCCGACTCTGCCCGTCCACCACCACCCGCTCGCCCCCTTCCAGCCCCGCACTCACCACCGCCTCGGCCCCGGTCGAACGCGCCACTGTCACTTTCTGCACCCCGACCGTCTGGTCCGCCCGCATCACAAACACAAACGCCCCCGCCGGACCGGTCTGCGTCGCACTCGCCGGCACTACCACTACATCTTTTTCCACCGCCAAATCCACCACCACCGTCACAAACTGCCCAGGCCATAACTCCCCAGCCTCATTCGCAAACCGAGCCTTCAACTCAATCGTCCCGCTCGCCACCTGCACCGCATTATCCAGAAAATCCACCTCCCCCACCACCGTCCGCGGCTCCACCCCCTCCATCGTCGCCGCCACCCGCAATCCACCCGCCACCATCCGAGCCTGCAATACCGCTAAATATCGCTCGGGTAACGTAAAGGTCACATCCATCGGCGCCAGCTGGTTGATAACCACCACTTCCGATTGATTGGCAATCACCACGTTGCCCGGCGCAATCAATCGACGCCCGACTCGACCCGTCATCGGCGCCCGCATCGTGCAATAATCAAGATCCAACTGCGCCTTCTGCACCGCCGCTTTCGCACTCTCCTCTTCCGCCCCAGCCTGCTGCGCCACCGTCACAAATTGCTCAAATTGCTCCCGCGACGCCCCCCCAGTGCGGTGCAAGTCCGTGTAACGCTTCGCTTGGTCCCCCGCATTCTTCGCCCCGCTCGCCGCTTGCGCCAAATCCGCCCGCGCCCGCGCCAACGCCACCTCAAACGGCCGCGCATCCATCGTCGCCAGCAAATCACCCGCTTTCACCTCCTGACCTTCTTCAAAATGCAGCCCCGTCAACATCCCCGTCACCTGCGGCTTGATCACAACCGTCGCCTCCACCGTGCTCCGCCCAATCGCCCGTAAGGTCACCGGCATGTCCTTCCTCACCACCTCCGCCACTACCACCGGAATCACCCCGCCCCCAGCCACCCGGCCCACCGGGGCCCGGTCACACCCCGCGGCCACCCAGCAGGTCACTCCCACAAAAAAATTTACCCATCGCATAAAATTCAAAATCAACGTCCCCACCACTATGCCCAGCCTCCCGTCAACGTCATCCCCCAGATGCTCCCACCCCCACCGAAATCACCCAACCCAACGTCCAAACGACCCAATTATTCAGATCTCTTAATATATTTATTGTAATTATTGTATTGAATTCATTAACCATATCGCATAACCTCGATGTTCTGATCATCAGCCGCGCGCCCCCCACTTCCCGTGGACCGTCGGCGATCGACCCCGCTCATCATGGAAGACGTCACCGAACGGACGCTGCTTGGACAGCGCATTTACCAGCTTTCCCAGCAGGCTGGGGTGAGTGATTTCTACATTACTCCTTGGGAGCCATTGAGTTTCAAGCACAATGGTCATTTGGTTTACGACTCGTTTATTTATCAACCATCGCGGGCCTTTCCAGTAGTGGCCGGGTACCGAGATTATGCGTTGTCTTTTGCGGGCCGTCGATTTCGTGTCAATCAGCTCTCGACCCGTGGGCGTCTGCGCTGGGTCATGCGCCTCTTGCCCAATACGATTCCGGATCCGTCGGAAATCGGAGTCCCCCCCGGTGCGCTCAAAGCGTTGATGGAAGCGAAAAATGGATTGTTTTTGATCTGCGGTCCGACCGGCAGCGGCAAAAGCACCACCATCGCCTCCATGCTGAAATACCGGGCCGAACGCAAACGCGAACACCTCGTCACATTCGAGGATCCGATCGAATTCGTCTATCCAGACACCCTGCCCAGCTTGGTCACGCAACGAGAAATGGGACAAGACGAAACCAATTTTGCTGAAGCCCTGCGTGCCTCGCTCCGGCAGGCGCCCGATGTCATTCTCGTCGGCGAGGTGCGCGACGGCCAGACCGCCGAGATCGCCATGCAGGCTGCCGAAACCGGCCACGTCGTCGTCGCCACCCTACACACCAACTCCGCCTCCCAAACGGTCTCGCGCTTCCTCAAACTCATTCCCGCCGAACGCGCCGATTCCGCCCAAGAAACACTGGCCGACATCTGCCGCATGATCCTCTGCCAGCGCCTCCTCGCCGATCCCACTCAAGGACGCCGCTTCGCCATTCATGAATTGCTCCTCCAATACGATTCCGTCTCCAACCTGATCCGTCTCGGACAATTCAAAAAATTGGATCAGGAAATCGAAACCGGCTGGAAACGCGGCCTTCTGAGCTGGAACCGCAGTCTGGAACAACGCATGGCCGCCGGATGGACACCCCCAGCCACCGCCGCCACTACCACCGGCTATAGCGAATCAGAAGTTCATGATTTCCTCGCCAGCCAGGCCGCCGTCCTGCCTGCCCCCACTCACGCCAGCCCCGGACCGCGCGCCACCCAGCCCGCCACCAGCAGCCCGCGCGCCTGAACGGCCAGTCCGCCACCCCTCATCATTGATACATTATTGTGAAGCTCAGCGATATCAAAAACGTGATGACTTTCGGCGCCTTCCACGCGGAGCCGGACGACAGCACGGCCCCATGGTCAAAACGTTTCCCCAAAAAACGAACGTTGATGCTCAATGTAAGCCGCAAACACGTGACATGGCGGATTCTTGACAAAAACGGGGTGCTCGGACAGCCCGGCTCCATGGAGGGCGAGTTAAAGGAGGTCCTGCCCCAGATGGCCCCCGAATGGCGCGAGCTCACCGATGGCGGATGGTGCTCGATTTCACTGAACCACCGATTCGTCGTCAGCCTGGAAAGCAACCTGCCCCGCCGCAAAGCCCTCGAGGACGTGCTGCGCACCAACCCTAAAGCCGCCCTCGGCGCCAAAGCGGAACGAGGCCGCCGCTACGACCTCAGCCACAATTCCGAAAGCAATACGAGCCTGCTCCTCGCCTGCGAGGAGGAAGTCATCGTCAAATTGGAGGGGCTGTGCCGCGACCACGGCCTCGCCGTCGGACGTCTCAGCGTTGGGGCCTACGCCATGCTGCTCCACCTGACCGACCAAGTCCGCGACAGCCGCCGCCTCCAGCTGGCCCGCACTCCGGACACCCACACCGGCACCGTGCTCATGGCCGCCCTCTGCGATGGCTCGCTCTGCGCCCTCGTGCAACAAGAGGAACAATGGACCCGCCTGCGCTCCCGCACCGACCTCTTCACCAACGACAACCTCGCCCCCGCGGTCGAACTGCTCATCCCCATGATCGAGGAAGCCGGTCCCTCCACCCGCGTCCTCATCCTCCAAGATATCCCGCGCCCAGGCATCGCAGACATCCTCTCCGCCCACTACCCCGGTCTGGTCGTCAGTGACATCACCAGCCCAGACCAGCTCGCCGCCCTCCAGGCCGATCTCTAACCCCACCCATCCGCCCATCAAGAGCACCGGCCACGCCATGGATCCATCACCCAAACGCCTCTGCCACGACCTGAAAACGGAACGCCCCGACGTCGGGCGCCCGCTGCCCGCCATCCTGCGGCTCCTCCCGATCAGCCTCTACCTCAGCGGCGCCGCCGCCCTCGGGTTCTCCGCCCTCTTCCTCTGGCAGTTCAAACTGGACCTCGAAGCCCGCGATTCTTGGCGCACGTCTGAAGCCGCCACCCGCAGCGAACAATCTCACCTCGCCGCCGAAGCCGAGGCCATCAACCGCGAAAGCAAACGCGCCGAGGAAGCCCGCAAATGGCTGCAAGGAAGCGAACCCATGCAAGAAATGGTCGTCAGCGTGGTCCAAAGCATGCAACCCGGCTCCACCCTCGCCGACCTCAGCCTCGCCCGCGACAAGGATGACCCCCGCAAAATCAGCTTCACCATGCAAGTCGCCAGCGGCGGCCCAGCCCAGCTCGATAAAACCGTCAACGCCCTCGCCAAATCCCTCCACTACAGACCCTACTTCACCCAGCAAAAACAAGAAAAAGGGGGAGCCATCGCCTACAGCGCCACCCTCATTAAACAAGACCGAAAAGAACCACGGCTAGAACCCGCTGCGTCCACAGCCACGCTCACACCCGTGGCCACACCCGTCACTGCGCCCACCGCCGCCGCCACCGCGGCCCCCGTCGCCGGCCTCCCCCCGCTGCCACCCAGCCCGAGCCTCGTCCCCACCCTGCTCCAGCCATGAATAACAAACACCTCGCCTGCCTTTTCATCGGAGCCCTAATTTTCCTCCAACTGTACGGCATCATCGCCATCAAAGCAAAACGCGACGCCATGACCACCGAGGCCGAAGACGCCAGCCTCGCCGCCGAAAGCGCCCGCCAGCAACTCCACATCACCCGCATTCAGCTGGCCAGCCTGAAATCACGCACCGACGCCCTCCGCCAATACTTGGGCATCTGGGACACCGCCCTGCACATGAGCCCCACCGAGGAAGAAGGCCAGACCCGCATCAATGACCTCATCCGCCAAGGCGGCATCACCCAGCTCTCCGGTAAATATGACCCGTCCCCCAATCCCGGCAATTCCCTCATCCCCAAAGTGCTCAAAGCCGAACTTCTCTTCGAAGACGATTATCACAAATCCCTCGACTGGCTCGGAGAAGTGGAACGCACTCTGCCCGCCGCCCGCATCTCAAAATGTCGCCTGACCAAAGGCACCACCTCCAATGACATCAAAATGGAAATGACGGTGGAACTGCCGGTCATCGATGTCTCCGGGACCAGCACTCCCAAAGCCTGACCCACGCCCTGCCCTCACGGCGTTTCCCATGATCTCACTCTTTACCCTCGCCGCCGTCCTGGCCGCCAGCCCACCACTCCCCGCCTCCGGCATCGTCAGCGATGAGGTGGCCGCTCTCGGCATGCTGCCGTCCCAACGCCAAGGCATCCGCATCAACCCGCAGGAACGCAACCCCTTCGCCTCCGAAACCCGCGAAACAACCAAATCTCCCGACACCCCGGAAAACGAATCCCAAGAAAGCAAAATCCGCGCCCTGTTCCGACAACTCCACGTGTCCGGCATCCGCCACCGCCACCACGGCCAGTCTCTCGCCCTCGTCAATGACCTCATCCTCCGCGAAGGCGAGGAAATCGACCCCGTCCTCCCAGACCAAACAGAAAGACTCGTCGTCTCGAAAATCGAGTCCAGCCAAATCGAGCTGAACTTCATCGAAACCAAAGAATCCACCCAGCCGCGAACCATCATCCTGCCCGTTCGCCATCAAGTCCACGTCACCCAAAAACTGCCCGCTCAGCCCGCCGGTAGCACCAATAGCTTCTACATCGCCCGCCAAAAACCACCCTTCAACTCCGCCGCCGCCGCCGCCGCCACCATGGCCGCCGCCACTTCCACCGCCCCAGCCCTCACCGCCCCCACCACCGCCTGGATCGAACCCGCTAGCGCTGATACCAGCGACGCCAGCGACGCCAGCGACACCAGCGACGCCAGCGAGGCCAGCGACGTCAGCGAGACCAGCGCCGACGCTGACACTGCTGACACTGCTGACACTGCTGACAGTGCTGACAGTGCTGACAGTGCTGACAGTGCTGACAACGCTGACAATGCCAAAAGCGCCATCCGGCAACGCGAGGCTGCCGCTCTGGCTGGCTGGTCAGACACTTCTGCGCTCGCTCGGCCTCAGCCGACCACGGCCGCTACCAAACCCGACGCCCCGTCGGGAGCCCGTCGGCCCGCTTCTCCACCTTCCATCAGCCAGCAGGAGTCCCTCCGGCCCCGGCCCTGAGCGCGGCCCACCCTGCCCTGCCTCATGAAAGTGCTGTCACCCGGCCCATCACACCGGCCTCGCTGCCGCGGGTTCTCTTTGGTCGAGCTGGCTTGTGTCTCAGCCCTCAGTATGGGGGTCTTCGGCGCCGCCGTCCTCGCTTTCCGCGCCATCAGCATACAACAAACGCGCTCCACTCATTACGGCCAAGTCACGGCCGGCGCGGAAACCCTGAATAATTTCTACGGTCTTCAAAACACCGCCAGCTTCAACACATGGTTCGCCCCCAACTACGGACGGGCCATTCAAGCCGAAGAAATGCGCGAACTGTTTTATGCCGATCAAGAGTCCGCCTCGGCCGTCTTCGCCCTCCCACGCACCGGCCGGAGCAACATCCGCCCAACGGCCATCGCCCTGCCCCCCCGCACCCCGGGCCGGCTTGTCGATACCCCCAACGCCTTCCTCAGCGTGCTGGCCGCCACCGCTCCAGAGGCGGCATCCATCTTCACCGCCACGGAAGGTCTGCCTCCGACCCAAGCCGCTCAAGCCTCGGTTTTTATCATCCAGCCGAGTCTCAACTCGGAACCCGACCAGCTGACCGTACGCTGCCTATGGGAAATCGACATCATACCAGTCGCCGGCGGCCCGAGTACCCCGAGCGGTACTTATGCCAGCGTTCGCCGTTATGTCGGCTCGACCCTGACTCGGTATTATGATGTATTTTACAAGGATGACGCCTCGGCCTTTGGCCCGGTCGTAGTCCACTTCGAACGAGCCACCCGCGCCGCGGGCGGCGCCACCTCGCCTGCGGGCACCGCTCACTTAAAACGGGCCGCCGGCTCGCCGTTTTACTTCATGTGGTGGCCCGATCCGGCCGCTCCCACCCTGCGCCCCCCTGGCGGCACCCCCGCCACCAGTCTGAATGGATCGCCCCTCGCCCCCGGCGATGTGCGCCTCGGGTATGCCAGCCATTACGGGCAGTCCAGCCTGTTTTTTGTCGTGCCCATGTTCCCCTGCATCCAATGAAACCGCTGCGCCCCGCCCGCCCGCATGGAGGAATCCTCATCCTCGCCCTACTCTGCAGCGGGCTCGCCGTGCTCGCCCTCAGCCACTGGGTCCTCACCATCACCGCCCGCAGCCGACAGGTCGACACCCTAGAAGACGTCACCAAACGGAGGATCGCTCGCAACAACGGCCGGCAACTGGGTTTCCGCCACCTCCAGAGAAACGTGCTGCCCGCCGCCGGCGGCACCGCCATCAGCCTCGGCTTCGGCACATGGCAAGAGAGTCTGGGAAATTATGAATGGGGCGGCGTACGCCTCGACTCCCCATGGAATGGATCCCCGCTCGCTTCGACCACCGGCAGCACCGGCGTCAACCGCCTGTCCCCGGGTGATCGCGCCGGCTTCGGGCTGGCTGCCAGCTCTGGTCTCGGCTACGACCTGGAAATGCACGTACTCGATGGCAGTCAGTCGGTTCCGCATCGATGGCAAGCCCGCAGCTACCCGCCCGCTCTTGCCGGGGATCTGCTCGTCGTTCATGCCCCGGCCGCCCCTGTCACCGGCCCGCCGCCGCCCGTCAGTCTCACCGGCACGCTTCAAGTCAATGGCCGCGCCCACTTTCACCTCGCCGGATCCCCGGCGCTCAGCATCGATCCCGCGGTCAGTTTTCATGGCTACAGCACGGAGGGACCGGCCGTGCCGTCGCGGCTCGTCACCAACCACCCGCCCGTCCAGTTTTTGTCTTGGACCACCGGCGGCACTCCCATCGCCGGCCAGTCACACGTCATCTGGGATGAATCCAGCACCGGCCACTCGCTCCGCCAACAAATCATCAACGGCCGCGGCCTCCCCTCGCTCTTTCTCATCAATGGAGCCGTCAATTCCACCAGCTCCAACGGCTGCGCCAGCGATGGAAATGGCACGGTCACCATCGATCTAAATAGCCCGACGCTGGAGGGCATCATCGTCGAAAACGTCCAACACCTCAACATCACCGGCCAAAACACCGCCGCCGCCTGGGCGGACGCCGCCAGCTGGCCCACCGCCGTCATCGTCGTTCACCGCCGCCCAGAGGACGCTTTTATCCCCGCCACCGTTTCCTTCCGACACAAAAACAACCGCCGCCTGGTTTTCGCCATGAGATGCGAGTCCGACCCGCCCGAACCCGTTGTCTTGGCCTTCCCCGAAGCCGGCCAGTCATCCGCCGAAGTCGGACCAGAATGGCGCATGATCACCGTCCTCGAGCAAACCCCGGTGCGCTTTGTCATCGACGGCCAGACGCTCAACCTGACCGGCGGCGTGACCACCGACCGCTCGCTCGCCGCCCCGCCCGCCCCCGGCGCCTTGCGCCTCCATCGCGAACCAAACCCGCTGGCCCTCGCCACCAAAGCCCCGCGCCGTGTCTGGGCCGAAGGCTTCCGCAGGGAATAAACACCCGCCGACCACGAATCCACTCCGTCCGTCCACTCATGAGACCGCATCCCCGCCCGCCACAGCCACCTCAGGCCGGATACTCGCTGGTCGAACTCACCCTCGCCACGAGCATCCTCGCCGTCGGCGTGGCCGCCGCCGCCTCGCTCACCATCACCTCAACCCGGATCGAGGAAATGAACCACCGCAAAAGTCGCGTCCTCGCCCTGACCGAGGGAGCCGCCCGCTTGTGGCAGCTCGGCCTCAATCCAGACCAAATCGCCGCCCTACTGCCAGGCGACCCCGCCCTCGCCTCTCTCACTTTCGAGGCCCCCACTCCCATCACCGCCACCCGCCAAGGTCTGCCTGACGCCAGCCCCGGCACTTTCGAAACCATCACACTCCGCTCCAGCGTGCTGAGACAGGATTACTCCGGCCCACCCCCATCCGACGCCCCAGTCCACCCGCTCCGCGAACTCCGCCCCATCCGCTGACCCACTTCCCCGCGCGGCCGCCGCCACGACTCCATCATCCCATGCTCAAAAAAGTAACGCTCACCAATGTCAACACCGGCCGCAAGGTCGAGGTCATGGTGGACACCAATACCGACGAAAAAGCGCTCATCGGGGCGGGCCAAGCCGCCAATGAATCAGCAAAAACAATCAGCATCACCGGCGCTGATGAAGCCATTCACCGCGCCACCGGCATCAAGGCCAGTCTCGATGACCGCGTCGCCCTGTTTGCCGGGGTCGCCCGCTGCCTCGATCGCAATATTTCCACCATCAAATCATTCGAGCTCCAGGCCAATCGGGTGAAGTCGCCGCGGTATAAAGGCATGATTGCCGAAATCTCCCACAAGCTTTCCCAGGGCGAGAAGGTCTCGGAAGCCATGAGCGGGTTCCGCGATCTTTTTGGCGACGATGTTCTAGCCCTCGTGCGCGCCGGCGAGGAAGCCGGCCAACTCGCAGAGGTCTGCCAACGCATCGCCACCGGCAACAAAAAAACCTTGAGGATCGTCCGCAAACTCAAAACCGGCATGATCTATCCAGGAATCGTGCTCGGCATGGCCGTCGGCATCATCATCCTCATGAGCTTCACCCTCGTCCCCGAGGTCAAAAAACTCTACGGCAGCTTCAACGCCGATCTGCCGGCTGCCACCGTGCTGATCATGGGCCTCTCTGACATCCTCATCCACAAGCCGTACCTCGCCGCCCTGCCGTTCATCGCCCTGATCGTCATCTTCAAAAAATGGAGCCGCCTCTATGCCATCGAGGCCGTGCAAAAAACGCTCATCAACCTGCCCACCGTCGGCGTTATCATCCGTAAAAGCGCCGCCGCCGTCAGCTTCCGCTGCCTCGCCATGCTCATGGAAGCCAATGTCCGCGTCTCCACCGCCCTGCGCATCACCTCGGAAAGCGCCCCCCATATCTATTATAAAGAATTTTTCGGACGTATCCGCACCCATATCGAAGACGGTCTGATGCTACCCGAAGCCTTTCTCATGGAAAGTCACTGGCTCGGACCCGACGGTCGCACCATTTGCGGGATTCTCGAGATCTCCGCCGAAACCGGCTCCGCCACCGCCATGCTCAATGAAATCGCCGATGATTATGAGGACGAACTCGATACCATCGCCGGACAGATCGATAAAATCCTCGAACCCATCACCATCCTCGTCCTCGGCGTGGTCGTCGGCACCATCATCTACGCCATCTACGGCCCCATCTTCGGCCTCGGCAAAGTCATCCTGCCCGACACCACCAAACCGAAACCCCAGCCGGTGCCAGCCCTCTCCTCCCCCGAGTAAAAAAACAAATCAAACTGACCTCGTGCCGGCGCCTCGATCCGCCCGCAACGCAGGCCGATTGGGAGATTCCAACCATCCTCCTCCCATGAATCTCCTCCTCTCCTCTCGGATTTTTTTGAGCTCTCTTCGCGGTTAGGATTCCTCCAAAAGCGGCGGTTTCTGCCGCGCCCGCGCGTGGCGCCACTCGGGCAGCATGAGCGCCGTGGCCGCCAGGATCAATCCTGAACAAACCCAGGCCATGTGCTCAATGCTCAGCAACCCGACACAACGGAACGCAATCACCGGCGCCAGCAACCCGCGCAGCCCGGTAAAAAATGTGTGCACACTCATGTAGTCGGCGACCCGATCACCCGAGGTCAGCTTGGTCACCCACAGGTTCCACACCACATTGCCGCCGCCATACGCCAGCCCCAATAAGGCCGCGCCCGCCCACCACCATGCATACCCAGGACCAAGAAAAAAGACCAGAATACTCAACGCAAAAAGCACGTTCAATAACGTGCGCACCGCAATAAAACTCACCCGGTCAAAAAGTATCCCCCACGGCCAAGCACTCAACAATTTGAATGCCATCGGCACCACCGACGTCAAAAGCGCCACCTGAAACGCCGTCTCGGAAGGACTGAACTTCACCCCATACGCCGGATTCACCAAAAATTCCGTGCGCAACGCGTCCATGACCAGGTTGCCCAACCCCAAAATCATGTACGCCACCAGAAAAAGCCGGAACACCGGATCAAGTCGCAACCAGCGAAAGGCCCGAAAAAGCCCAGCCTTCTCCATCCCCAGCCCAGACCCCAACCCCATGTGCCGACACGGAATCTTCCATAACAGCCAACCGGAAATAAAAGAACACGCCGAGAAAATCCACAACAGCCATCGATAATGGCTCAAATCCGCATCCAGCCACCGCCCGGCCACCCACGCAAAAAGGATGGTCGACGCCGATCGCGTCAGCGCTGACAACGAATACAACTGACCACGCTTCGCCTCCGGATAGTTCTCACGATAAATCGTCGTCAACAACGGCGTCTGAAAACCAAACCAAAACATGCCCAAACTGCACCCAGCCACAAACGCCCACAAATGATCAGGGAAAATCGCCGCCACCCCGAAACACACCCCAGCCGCATGATTCAACCAAGCCACTAATTGATTGAGCGGACGACGAAATTTCGCCAGCACCCAGACAATCGCAAAACTCGCCGCCAAGCCACCCCGCCCGCCAACCAAAGCCAACTCCTTCGCCTCCGGCGACGCATTAAAGACTTTCTCCGCAATCAGAATCGCAAAGGTGGCCGTCACCGTCTCCAACACCCCGGCCGGTAAGGAACGTAAGAGCTCGTTGCGAAAGGTCGCCCGCGTGATTTCCTCTGACGGTTGATCCATTCAACGCACCTCCAAAACCGGCGCCGCCGCTGGCGGAAGCACCGCCGTCTCCACAGCCGCTGGCTCCGCAACCGCTGGAACTTCGCTCGCTGGCGCTGCAGTCGCCGGAACTTCGCCCGCAGGCGCTGCAGTTGCTGGAACTTCGCCCGCGGGCTCCGCCGTCACCGGCACAGGCACCTCACCCGCTGCCCCCACGCTCGCTGGCTGTGCAGTCGCTGGCACCGCTGGTACCGCCGGCACCTCAACCGCCGTCACCCCGCTCGCCGTCCCCGCCGTCACCGGAACTTCGCCCGCGGGCGTCACCGGCGCTTGCAGTCGGTCTTCCCACTGGTGCAACCCATACCCCTCGCCCACTCCACCCATCTCGGCCAGTAGTTCGGAACAGCGCTGATGCCACCGCACGTAATCAGGCGGGCCAAAAGGTTTGTCCGCGCTGCCCGTAAAGATGAGATAGCTAATTTTCAGGTCGCTTTCAGGACGCACATACGGGGTCGCTTTCTCATTGATTTCCTTAGCGATAAGCAAGGAAGCTTCGCCCATTTTTTCACGCGGCCCGTAATCGCCAATGATCGCCGGCAGCAATTTGTTGCCGCTCATGACCACCGCATAATCTCCCAGCTGCGGCGCAAATTCTTGCACCTCGCCGTACCCGCGCAACGAGAGCGGCAGGACAATAAATGGATCCTCCGAAGCAATGAGAAAACTGGTCGTTTTCAGCGAGACCAGCGTCTTGCGGTAAAAATCAATATCCCCCGCGAGGCTTTTTTTCACGGCCGAGCCAGTCGCGGCCGCCAGCTTTTTCTCAGCCTCCTTCAATCGCTCTTCATATTTCGGTATCAATGGATTCGCCTGCTTCGTGCGCTTCTTCCATGAATAACTCGTTGTCCCCTGAAAATTCGACGACGCAAAGACATAGTCATCAAAACTCCCCATACGATCGCCATCCGATCCATCGGCCACCACATCCATCTCGCCCTGCATGAGAAGCACACGGCGGTCGCTGACCGGATGCCTCAGCTCCAGAATTGTTTCACAATCAAAGAAGTTGTGACGCGACAGCGGCTTGTCCAATTGCGTCAGGTTCTTCTCCACCATCTGCTGCTTCAATTCATAGAGTTTGTGATAAAATCCACTGACGCGAGCCGTCGGCACCATTTCCACCAACCCCGGCAACGCCTTCGACAAATGCGCATTCAATGACTCCAGCTCAGGCAGCGTGGTACTCGGAGACGGCACGGTCACATCCACACTAAACTGAATCTGATACGCCTCATCCCGAGAGCGCTCAGCCGCCGCCCGCCCGCCGACAGTACTCTGCAGCTTGGTCTGAATCTTGATGCCATTAAAAAGCTCGGACACCGCCACACTCTTCCGCGGCACATAAGCATTCGGCAGTGGCGGCGGCGGCGGATCGCGATAGACAATTTTTTCTTGGATGATCACTTTCGGGGGAACCGGCGCAGCTTCCTTCGACGTCCCCGCGCCCCCCGTCGGCGCCCCCTGAGCCGCGCGGATCACTTCGATCGTTCCTTCCTTAAGGCGGCGCCCCGCACCGGAAAACGGCAAGATGAATAGCCCCGCCAGTAGGACAATCAGCAAGACCCGACCCACTACCCCCTGATGACGAGGGGGTCGCGGCGAGCGCCACGGGTCTCGCCCCGTGGATTCATGCATGCCCGATGAATTCATTGCGCAAGATGAAGGGCCGCCATCACCACCCCGCCCAAGGCCAGCGCCGCCATAATCCCAGCCGGATACAACGCCCGCGTCTTCAAAAATGCCGGCAAGAATCGCCCCAACAAGGCCAACGAAACCACGCCCCCAACCCACAATCCCGAGTCACCCAGCTTGAGAAACCCCAGAATGCCCGCCAGCGACAATAACAATCCAGAAGCCACTCCCGCAATCAGCGAAGCCTTACTCTTGGCGCGCACCCAACCCAGAATGCCAAACGCTGCGGAAAGAGTACCGAAAAGAATGAAATACAATGGAGCGAGGGACATGAATGGAAAAAAAGGTGATGGTGAATGGAAAGACGAAGGGCGGGCACCCCAGCCTTCATCCGGCGGGGATGGGTCATTGTGACAGAGGACGGTCGGATTTCATCCTTCTGTTTGCAACTTCAGTCATTTCCTTCGACCCGCCGCGGGCGCCGCGAGAGCGCCAAGCGTCGCCCCCATGCCGGCAACCACTGCAAGCCGGCCGCCAGCCACGCCACCCGCCACGTCGGAAAAACCTGAGCCCGCCCCGCCTCCACCGCCGCCAGAGCCGCCGCCACCACCTCCTCCGGCGTCGCATACAAAAGCCCATACAGCGGCCGCTCGCTCCGCCCATGCTCACCGCGCCGCGCCACCGCCCCAAACTCCGTGCGCACCGGCCCCGGACACACCGCCACCACCCGCACCCCGTCCCCACGCACCTCAATCCGTAACGCCTCGGAAAATCGCGTCACATACGCCTTGCTCGCCGCATACACCGCAAAATCCGGAATAAAAATCTCCCCCGCCAACGAACTCACATTGAGAATCACCCCCGCCCCACGCGCCCGCATCCCCGGTAATACCCCATGCGCCAGTCGCGTCACCGCCGCAATATTCACCTCCAACATCGCCGAGGTCCGCGTCCACTCCGACCCGGAAAAATCGCCATAATCACCGAGCCCCGCATTGTTGACTAATACGTCGACCGACCCGGCTTCTTCTTCAACAAGTCTCTCTCGCTCATTGACATCTGATAAATCGACTCGACACACACGCACTTCTTCCAACGTCCCGTGAGCCGCCATTAACTCGGCCCGTAATTCCACCAGCCGGTCTTCGCGCCGCGCCACCAAAATCAGCTTCCGCACCCGCGGCGCCAGCGCCCGAGCAAAGGCCTCCCCCAGTCCAGAAGACGCGCCAGTCACCATGACAGTCGAACCATTGATCATTTCCCAAAATGCACCATATGTCCGCATCGGTCGCGAAGGAATTACCCCGCCCCCCAGACTCAATCCCCCACCCCGCTGCATGCCCCAGCCCCCAGCCACCCGCTCCCGACGCGCCACCCTCAAACACCTGCTCCTGGGCAGCCTGGCGGCCAGCCCGCTCTTTCCCCCGTCCACGCACGCCAGCTCACCGCCCAACCCATCGGTCGACGCCGAACCGCCAGCCACTCCCTCCGTCCCACGCCCAGATGTGACATTTTATGTGATGGCCGATCCGCAAATCCACCTCGATAAATGGGGCACCGCCGGCACCGAGGCCACCATCCAAACACTCAACAACCTCCCCGGAAAACCGTTTCCACTCGGCGGCACCGTCGATGAACCCCGCGGCGTCATCATCGCCGGAGATCTAGTCGACGTCGTAGACGACCCCCGACATTGGCGCTGTTACGAGCGGTTTTTCGACCCATCCGGAAACGCCCTGCTCCGCCATCGCGTCTTCGAAGGCATCGGCAATCACGATCTATCCCCCGCCAGCGCGCCCGGATTCAGCGACGTGCAACGCCAGGTCATCGAGCGCCACCGCCGCCGTCAGGGCCCAGAGAAAATCCATTACGACCGCCACCACTACCACTACGCCTGGAACTGGGGTCCGCTCCACCTCGTCCAGCTCAATCTGTTTCCCGGTCAGTCTCCACGGCCGGTCTATGACCGCGAAGCCCCGTGGAACAACCCGCTCCACAGTCTGGAATTCCTTCGCGAAACCCTCCGCCAACAGGTCGGCGACAGCGGCCGCCCAGTCATCCTCATCTGGCATTATGGATTGCGGGGATGGGGACTGGAAAAATGGTGGTCTCCCGAGGACCTCGCCGCCCTCAAGGAAGTCATCGCCCCCTACAACATCGTCCTCCTCCTCCATGGTCACGAACACGCGTTCGCCCAGTACACATGGGAAGGATACCCAGTCTTCATGTGCCCGTCACCCCAGCAGGACCGGGATCCGCGCACCCCAGAAATCGAGAGCACGGCCAAGGGATTTCTCGTCGTCCGCCTCCGCGAAAACCTACTGCAACTCGCCCATCACGACCCCACCGGATGGCGTGAGTCCTGGCAACAGCCCATCTCCCTCGGCCGTCCATAAGCCCGACGCCTCCGCCCAATGTCAGGCCAGCCCCCGCTGGCGCATCTCACCCAGCACCCATTCGTACTCGGCCGCGATCTGGTCGGTGACATTGGACCGGCGCAGCTCTCCCGGCAGCACTCCCCATGTATACGTCTCAATCTCAAGGTGATGACACAATCCAGGGGATGCCGCCAGCACATCGAGCATGCCGCTGACGTGATCCCGGGTGTCGCGAAAGACAAGATCCGGATGGGCGTGGACCGGCACATGAAAATGAACACGCCATTCATCTGACCCGTCGCCTCCCGCCCTATTGACCGCCTCTCGTCCTTCCGCCGCCGCCAGCAAGGCATCAGGCAAATCAACGTACCGCCGCAAGGGACCTCCACCGGCCGGGCGCACCACCACCTGGTGGAGATACGTTTCCTCATCAAATTCCCGCAACCGGGCCAACCCCTCCGCACTGGGATGCAACCGCAACGCCGAGCTCACATGAAATTTGCTGACCCGCACCCCGGCGGCCGCCAACTGCGCCAACGCCTCACGCGGGTCTTCAAACTCAATGGCCAAATGACAACAATCGTAGTTCACCCCGATGACCCGCCGGAAATCATCATCAAATTCACTGAGAAATTCGATGAGCTCACCGGTCGTTTCAATCGTGCACAACGGTTCCGGCTCCAGCCCCAAATGCAGATCGCGACCGCTCACTTGCACCAGCTTTTCAATGTGCGCCGCACACTCCAGCAAGTGCTGACGGGCCGCCTGCCGCTCGAACGGGGTCCAGTCAAATCCCTTAAACGACAACGGCAGCGTGCTCACACTCCCCTCCCCACCGCGCGGCACCAGCTCCGCCATCAAATCAAATAACCCCATCGTGTAATCAAGCCGCTCGCGGGTCGCCCAGTCAGGTTGATACACTCGCTCCTTCACCCGCGTTCCATGAAATTGGCCGTAAGGAAACCCGTTGATAGTGAAGACATAACAATTCTCCCGCTCCAGCCACCGCTGAAACGCCAGCAAAGCATCACGATCAGCCAGCTCCCGCGCCGCCACCGCCCCCAGCCGCAAACCCAGCCCAAATGGCGCCCCGCCCGACACCCGGTCGCGCACCGCCAACGCATGGGTCGATAACGCAGCAAAAACTTCCTCCCACGTCTCACCGCGGTGGATGTTGGTGCAATAAGCGAGATGGTGGCCTTGAGGAAGTCTCATCGTTGCTGAAATCAAATGGAAATCGTGGCTCGCCAGCCAGAACAGCCAACCAGCCGCCCAGCCATCATCACCACGCACACCCCACCAAAAACCAGATTTCCCCTACAGGAAACCCTAAGTGAAAGTTTTCCGCAGCCAGATCGCTCTCGCTTGTTGAAAAATACCGGCAGCAAAAATCAACGCGCCAGCCTCGGCAGCATCCGCCCGCTGCGCACCAAGATTTCATTTCCCATTCGCTGGAGCCGCCGTTAAGTCCCCTCTTTCCATTTTCTGCAGCCACCTCAACCGCACGCTTCATATGTCTGATCATATCAAACTCTATATCCCGGGTCCCATCGAAGTCAGCGCCGACACCTTCGCAGCCATGTCCGCCCCCATGATCGGACACCGAACCAAGGACTTCCAAAACCTCTACGCCTCCATCCAGCCGCACCTCCGCACCGCTTTCGGCACCACCCAGCCGGTCTACCTCTGCACTTCGTCCGCCTGGGGCATCATGGAAGGGGCCGTGCGTAATCTGGTCGCCAAAAAAGTCCTCAATTGTTGCTGCGGCGCGTTCTCCGACAAATGGTACGACGTCTCACTCAACTGCGGTAAAGAAGCCGTGGCCCTCAAAGTCGAATGGGGTCAGCCCATCACCCCGGAATTGGTCGATGCCGCCCTCTCCGCCGGCGGCTTCGACGCCATGACCATCGTCCATAACGAGACGTCCACCGGCGTACTCAACCCCCTCGGCGACATCGCCAAACTCGTGAAGTCCAAATACCCGGACGTCCTCATCATCACCGATACCGTCTCGTCATTCACCACCGTGCCCACCCCTATGGATGAATGGGGCGTCGATGTCATGCTGCTCGGCACCCAGAAAGCACTCGCCCTGCCGCCAGGCCTGGCCGTCTTCTCCGCCTCCACCGCCGCCATGGAACGCGCCGCCACCATCAGCAACCGCGGGTACTACTTCGACTTCATCGAATTCCAAAAGAATGGCGAAAATGACATGACGCCGTCCACCCCAGCCATCTCCCTGATCTACGGACTGCGCCATCGCATGGAAAAAATCATGGCCGAAGGCTTGGAAAACCGCTTCGCCCGTCACGCCGCCCTCAACGCCCTGACCGCCGAATGGGTCAACTCCCACCAACTCGGCTTCCTCGCCCCCGAAGGATATCGCTCAAAATCTCTCACCTGCGTGAAAAATACCCGCGAAATCGACGTCGCCCAACTCGTCTCCACCCTCAAAAAAGATCACAAAATCGCCATCGACGGCGGATACGGGAAATTGAAAGGCAAAACTTTCCGCATCTCCAACATGGGAGACGAAACCGTGGCCAGCATGACCACCGTGCTCACAGCTCTGGATGATGTCATGACAAAGATTTAATCCTTTGATAATAAAGGATTAAATGTAATTCAAGAACCCATCTCCTCCCCACACCGCTCCCACCGGAGCGGCCCTCCCACAGCCGAACAGCCCGCTCAGCGGCCACGCTGCGACCGTCGCTGCCGCAACCCCGACCCGCCCTGCACACCGCGCGGTTGCCCCTGACCGCCTTTAGCCGAGGAATTGCCGAAAAAGGCAGAACCACCTCCAGTAAATTTTTTGGGCGCAGGAACCGCCGCCTTCGCAGGCTTCTGGTCGCTCGTACCACTGGTTTTCTTTTCGTTCGGAGTGCTCATAAGTGTCAGGTCTAAGGAAGGATCCTCACCCTAGTGGCAACTCCCGACCAGAGCAAGCCAAGGGCCACCCAGAAAACAACATGCCCCCCCTCCCTGGGAACGCCAAGCCCCAGCTTGGCGCATCAAAAAAAATGATTCATCAATTCTATCAAAAGCTCCGGAATGTTCTGCTGGATTGGGCAGCGACGCCCGGCCCATCATCGTGGCGGACCGCGATCAAGGGCCCGCCGAGCAAGGGGGCAGGACCCGGCACGGGATCTACCTGGTTCCTTTCGTTCTGGCCGCTGCAAATCGGCGGTTGGGGGATCAATTTTCTCGTGCCGGTGCTGTTCCTGTTGACGGATTCGGTCACAGATCCGTCCCATCTCTGTTATGCCTTTACCCGTCCCCTGAACGGTTTCCTGATCACGCTGGCGCTCAGACCCTGCTGCTCCTGGGCATTTAGCCGCTTCTCGAACCGCTGGCTGTTGGTTCCTGTGATGCTCCCCGTCTCGCTGCTGCTCTCCTATGTCGAGTTGATGGGGGTCGACCGCTTGGTTCTCGCTTTCGGACTTCCCAGTCTCGAGAGTCAGTCCTGGGTCGCGATTTTTTACATCAGGGCGGCCATGTTCATGATTTGGATGCTGCTCTATTTTGGCATCAAGTCCATCAAGCTCCATGCCGCGATCGAGCGGGAGTTCCAGCAGTCTGAACTCAAGCTGCTGCGCTCCCAGGTGAACCCCCATTTCCTCTTCAATGCCCTCGCCACCATCATGGCAGTGCGGAAGGATGAGGAAATGGTTTACCAGGTGACCCAGTCGTTGGCCGACTACCTGCGCTTCTCGCTGGCTCAGGAGTCACAGGATAAATTCCAACACCCTCTCGGCCAAGAAGTTACCGCCCTTGAAAACTATCTCCTGGTGGAGAAGATGCGCTTTCAGGAAAACCTGGAGACCCGTGTCGAGGTGAGTGCGGAGGCTTGCGCCGCGCACGTACCCACCGCCTTGATCCAGCCGCTGCTGGAAAACGCCATCAAATACGGCCAGAACACCAGCCCGCCTCCGCTCTGCATTGCCATCGAGGCGCGACTGTCGGAGGGGCGACTGCGGCTGATGGTGGAAAACACCGGCCGCTGGGTGGAACCACACGGCCCGGCATCCACCGGACTCGGCATCGCCAATCTCAGGAAACGCCTGCACCTCCTTTATGGCGACCAAGCCGAGCTAACGTTCGATCGCACCGCCACCGCCGTCAGAGCGCAAGTCTCACTCCCCGTTTCCGGAACCGCATGAACGCCTCCAGCCTGACACTCCCGCCCAAGGCGCTCCGCGCGATTCTGGTCGATGACGAATCGTTGCTGCGAAGGGATCTCCGTGATCGCTTGAAGCAGCATCCCGAAATTGTCATCGTGGGGGAGGCGCGCAACGTCCAGTCCGCGGTGGAGCTGGTGGCCGCCACCCGGCCAGAGGTTATTTTTCTCGATGTGCAAATGCCGCCGGACAATGGCTTCGACCTGCTGCCGCACCTCGAGGGCATCGATCCGCTTCCTGCGGTCGTGTTTGTCACCGCCTTCGACCGTTATGCTCTCCGAGCCTTTGAGGTGCACGCCCTCGATTACCTGACCAAGCCAGTGCACCCGGACCGGCTCGCCCGAACAGTGGCGCACCTCCATCGGGCGCTCTCCCAGCCCCCCGCGGGCGCTGCAGCAAGTCCTGCCCTGGTTCCCCAGCTGGTCTCTGAAACACCACTGGAGGCGGCGGATCTGGTCCGGTTGCAGGACAGCGGCTATGTGCGTATCGTCAGAGTCGACCGTATCGCCGCCGCCCGGAGCCAAGGGGATTACACGTGCATTCTTGCGGCCGGCGGCAAGCCGGTCATGATCAAAAGCACGCTTTCCCATTGGGAGGCTAGGCTGCCGGTGGAGCTCTTTGCCCGGATCAGCCGCAGCCTGCTGGTCAATTGCCAGCAGATCCAACATGTGTCCCGGCTCGATCGTGAGCAAACCCAGGTGTTTTTCAAAGACATCCCAGAGCCCCTAACGCTGAGCCGCCTCGAAGTCCGTCGCCTCAGGAATTTCGTGTAGCATTCCCGCATTCCCGCTTGGCGCGGGCCCCGGGTTTCCTCAGCACCTCCAACGGTCGACTAAGCCGGCTAAATACTCCCGCCGGAGAGGTTTCGCCGAAAGCAGGGGTGATGACGACCAAGATCCGCCTCACGCTACCTCAGACCTGTCCAACCTCGCAATGATAGCTTCGCCGGCTAAAGCCAGCGCTTCGATAGTTTCAGGCGCATCAACTGCATCGTCCTTAACTACCCGACATTCGTCCCAGCTCCTTAAAAATCAGCGCCGCTTGAAGCGCAGTTCATACTCTCCGTGCAGCCGCTCCTGCATGGCTTTGAGCTCCTCAAGGCTGAGAGCGGCCAGCGACTCACCGGAACTTGCCGGCAGATCCAGGAACTCCTCCAGAAGTTGAATCCGCCCAATCCATAATCCAGACTCGCGGCCTCGGGAGATCCCTTGGGAGATTCCTTGAGAGATCCCTTCCTCACGGCCTTGGGCGATCAATTTTTCGGCGACGGACATGGTATTCTTTTCAAGTTCGGGATTGCTGGATAAGTTATGATAAATTTTTTCCGCGTCAAGATCGCTGTCCGCATGCAGCGCATAGAGCAGCATGAGTCCTAGCAGGGTATCGGGCAG
>CAJBME010000186.1 GCA_903954065.1 uncultured bacterium | reverse complement strand
TGGTGCTCGACACCAATCACACCCATCCGATTCCGGGCGATCAGACGACATGGCTGGCCGGCGCCATGGCCAGCCGCCGTCAGAAAACATTTCTCTTTCCTGTTTATCACTGGCCCGCCTACGGCACGACCAAGGGACCTGAAGGATTGCTGCCCTGCGAACACCCCCGCTCTATCGAGATCCGCACCCACTGGATTCCTCACTTTGAACGTCATGGCGTTAGCGCGGTTTTTGAGCACGACCATCACAATTACAAACGCACCCACCCGTTGCGCGGCCACCAGCGCGATGAGGCCAATGGAATTACTTATCTGGGCGACGGAGCCTGGGGAGTCGGCACCCGCAGCGTGCCGAAGGATGCGTGGTACTTGGCTCACGCGGAGCCTCGCCGCCACCTCTTTCATGTCACCCTGAATCCGGAGGGAACGATTCAGGTCGACGCCGTTTCCGGTAGCGGAAAGGTTTTTGACAAGGTCACCCTGACCAAACCCCGGACGACCCCGGTGGCCCCCTGAACGGGCTGGTGGCCGGGCGTGGGCGCGGGCGCAGACGGTGGCTGACCGGTTGTTTACTTTGAGCGGGCGGGTTTCCAGTCGCGGGTCAGGGTTTCGTCGAGCAGGCGGGCGCGGATGAGGGCAATCGGGACCGGTCCGTGGGTCAGGACGGCGTCGTGGAAAGCGTGTTCGGTCATGTGTCCGCTGCCGACGATTTCGTGGTGCAGTGCTCGCAGTTGTAGGCCGCCGATCATGTAAGCGGCCTGGTAGAGTGGGCTGTAGCTGCCGTTGATGTACCGGCGTACTTCGCTGGTGGCGGCCGTTTTTTCATGGCCGATGCGGGTGACGAGGAAATCCACCATTTCGCTGGGGGTGGTGCGGCCGAGGTGAAAGTTCAGGCTGACGATGATGCGTGCGCAGCGGTGTCGACGCCAAAAAAGCATACCCAGCCGCTCTTCGGGAGTTTTGCTGTACGCAAGGTCCCAGAACCGCATTTCCCAGTGGAGGGCCCATCCTTCGACAAAAAATGGCGTGGCAAAGCGCTGGCGGTGCGGTTGGTGGCGCTGGGCCATGAACCCTTGGAGATGGTGCCCGGGGATGAGCTCGTGGGGGGTGACAAGGTGGAGCGATGGCTGATTGTTGCCGCGCATCGACATCATTTTATCCTCGTGGTCCATCGCTTCATGCGCATAAGCCACCATGATGCGGGGTGAACTGTAGACCGCATACGGCAAGGTTTTTTGTGCTTCGGGGGTCAACATGGCCAGTCGCCACGTTTCCTCGCAGAGCGGGGGAATGGTCAGCAGCGACCGTTCTTTGATGAAAGCAATGGCCCGTTCCGCTTCTTGGGTCACGAGCGCAGGCTGCGCGCCTGGGGCGACATGAAGAGTTTTGATTTTCGCCAAGGCGGCCGCGACGTCATCCCCAAGGCCCATTTCCGCCGCCGCCTTGCGCATTTCGACTTCGCACCATGCCAGTTCCCGCTCGCCCACGGCAATCAGCTCGTCCGCCGTTTGCGGTATCCACTCCGCGGCAATCTGCTGAGCGATCGCCGGGGCGCCGGCTGGTTCCCCTAATAAGGGATCATCCGGCTCCCCTTTCAGACCGGCCACCTCCGTGCGCAAATACTTAGCGTAATCATCCAGCCCGGTCTCCAGTGCCTGATACGGCCGCCGTACCCACCACGAAAACTCGGGGACAAATCCATCGTAAAAAGAAAACCATTCCCGCAGGGAGGTATGCAGGTCATCAATAACCAAGGCCGTACGAATGGCCATGACCGGTGAAAGCACGAGGACAGGGGCCGGATTTTTCGGACCGCTCCCGTCACGCCCCTCCTGCACCCGGCGCCGCACGTCCTTGACGGATGTGAGGGCGCCATCGAGTACGCCCGCCATGGCCGCCGGATCCACCACCGCTTGCTGCCACCGCCCCTGCTGCAGGCGCTGCAACTCGTGTCGAAATGGCAGAGCCTCCGCCAGCTCCAGAAGCTGACTGCGCTCCAAAATCAGCCGCGCCCGTTCCGCTTCTAAATGACGGTTGAAAAGCAGCCAGTCCATCCGCCCGTCCGCGTCCAATCCCTCAAAATCAATCGCCTCCACCCGCCGCCGCCAGTCCCCCAAAAGCGCCTCCTCCCGGTCTATCGACTCCTCCGACCACGGCACCACCAAGGCCCGCCGCACCGCTTCCACATCACTGGCAAATTCAGTGACCCAGGGCGCTAGGGCCGTCGTCGAAGTCGATGCCTCCAGCCCCCGCCCCCACACCAGCCATGGCACCGCTAGCCAGAGCAGTGCTAGAGAACGACTTTGTTTCATCATCAGGCATGGTGAACCAACGTCATGCGCTGCTCAATCTTTAGGATATAGAATTCTCGTAGAGGGCCCTGAGGCCATGCCTGCTTTGGGCGCTCAGTCCTTGTGCAGTTGCTTATTACCATATTAACAATAAAAATAAGTTTATTGATACTAAGCTCAAGTAATTTCTGGACTTGAGTCCTCGCTGGGTGGGAAAAGCTATTGACTATTCCCCCAAAAAACTTAAAGCTTGTTATTATCTTCCCACCCCAACCTTTCCCGCGTATGTTCAAATCTTCGATCTTCTGTTTTCTTCTTTTGTCTGCTGTGTCAGCTCAGAAGGTTTCGGCGGCCACGGTGTTCACTTCTTCGGCCTCCTTTTTGAGTAACGTTCAACCTAGTCCGGGTAGTTATACTGAGGACTTTTCGACGCCTCCTTCAGGCTTTGGCAACTATCCTTCGGGTTTGGGGTTTTCCAGCAATGGATTCACTTATAACGCAGCGGCCGCGGGCTTGCCATTGGCTGAGCTGTACTTGAATGAGGATATTATTGTCACCCAAGCGACCAACGAGGTTTTGACCATCAATTTCACGAGTGGAAACGTGACGGCTGTGGGCGGGAATTTTTATCTCACCAATGTGCTTGAACAGACGGTTGTCGCTTCGGTGACGCTGACCTTGAGCGACAGTACCACCGTTTCGTTCTCCTCAGCGACTTCGGCTGAATACCGTGGTTTTGTTTCTACCGGTCCGTTCATCACCTCGCTCGTCATGTCGGCCCCCGGTGTTAACTTGCGCAACTCGATTGACAACTTGACGGTGGGTGCGCGCATCATACCAGAGCCGGCTTCTGTGCTCAGCATGTGCTCGGGATTTTTGCTGTTGCTCCAGCGTCGCCGCCGTTAGTCCTGTTTTTCTTCGTGAATCAGGCTGAGAGTTCCACTCTCAGCCTTTTTTTGTTTGTAGCTGGGGTTGCTGACCCCGGAGCCGCCCGGTCTTTGCAGCGAAGCTGTATTCGACCGTGGCGGCGCGCGCCTCACCGAACGTTTCTCCGAACGTTTTTTGAGTATGGGACCGGATGCGAAGAAGCGGATTCGGATCCGTGTTTTGAGGGATGGGCCTGAGGCCAAGTGTGGAAACCGGGGCCGGCGTACCCGGCTACAGCGGCGGCTTGGCCGCCTTGATGGTGCTTTTTCGTATCCGGGGATCGAATCCCGATCAAAGCCAAAAAAAACCAGACATGGGTCAGTCCCATGTCTGGTTTACGGAAGATCGAAAGACTTAGGCTTTCAGACGACGGCGCGCGCCTTCCAGACCGAGCAACGACAGGCCGAGCAAAGCAATGGCCGCGCCGCCTTCTGGAACAGCGGTGCTGTCAGCAGAAGCATTGAACCTGCCGTCGATTTTGTTTCCTGAGACAGATATGCTGAATGAACCAGGAGTATTTTCAAAACCTGTACCTTTGAGAAAGCCGACTGCATCGACGACGAAACCAGATCCAGCTACCGACTTCGTTGCGCTGGAGAGGTCAAAGCTGAATCCGCCCACGGACCAGAAATTCGGAATGTTGGTGCTGGTAAAAACCCAAGGGGTAGTGAAGGCTGCTAAGGAAAAAGGATTCGTTAGAACCGGTGTGAAATCGCCACTTGCATCCGTAACAGAAAGTTTGCCCGTTAAGCCTGATCCAGACCCGAGCGCTTTCCAAGACGTGATCTTCGTTGCGGCTGCTGCATTCGAAGACGAAGTATCTACAGCGACCTTGCCGCTGAAAAAGATTGAGCCTTGAATGTACGCCGCGGAAGCGGAGCTGGCGAGGCCAGCCATAAGGGCGACGGCGCCGAGGAATTTGATGAATGATGTTTTCATGGTGTTGTGTGGTTAGGAGTGAAACCGCAGCAGCGCGGTCGATAAATCATTAAGCAAACGGTGTGCCAAGTCGGTTTTTTGATGTTTAAATCGTTGAATGTGAACGAGATAAAGTTTTGATTGATGAGTTTGTTCTAAAAACGGCCTGACTGAGCGCGGCATTTGATGGAGGGTATGTCAGTTTTTCCGACACTGAGCCACTGCTGCTCGTTGAGTGAGCGTATAAACCATTCGTGATCAGTGATTTATCAATGTCATAAAAGTGTTAAATTTCGTGACGCACTAGCGAAAGAGTGTCGATAAACCCGAAAAAATTCAGGAGTCTAAAGGGTTAATAGGGTGTTAATGATGCCCAATATATTAACTATAATTTTGATAATAAAAGGATTGATGAACCCGTCTACCGGTCGGGGCGGCGAGTGGCGGCGATGGTTTTCTGTGGGGGGACATGCGGATGGCTCATTGAATTCCAATTGTTTGTGGTGATTCGAGGGGGTGAGCGGAGCGATGTCGGGGCATGGAGAGTGAGAGGGCGGGAGGCTGGGAATGGGGCAGAGGTAATCTGGCGTGCGCTTGGAGCGAGGTGGGAGGCGCGGTTTACGGCGGTGGCGCTGGCGCGGGGGGGGGGGGTGGCGGGGGTGAAGGGGTCACCGATTGTTGATCCTCAAAAGAAAACTGAGCCCCCAATCGAAGACACATGGCCATGACCTCATCGCCAACGGGGAGCCATGCGAGAGCTCCGGGCATCGCTCTGGGAATTTCGCCACAGAAGGACAAAGCCCTCGACGGGAAGTCAACTTCCCTGTCGAGCACTGATCCGACTCCGTCGGTTAGCGGCCCTCAAGGGGCGAAACCCACGATCATCCCTGCTTTCAGGTTTATGAAGAAGCGGAGCCGGGTTCCGGCAATTTTTGCCAGGAAGTGAGGAATAGCAGGACGGCAGCGACGCAGATGCAGGAATCGGCGACGTTAAAACTGGGGAAGAACTCATGACCGCTGAGGCGTTCGTACCATGGGCCGAGGCGGAAGCGGAGGAAATCGACCACATATCCATGGACGAGGCGGTCGGTCAGGTTGCCGGCGATACCTGAGAGCAGCAGAGTGGCGGCGAGTTTGCCGAGGCGGGTGGGGAAGGCATTTTTCTTCCACATCCAGGTGATGGCGATGGCCGCGGCGAGGGAAACGGTACCGAAGATGTAATTCGACCACGCGCCGCCATTAAATTTGCCGAAGGCGACGCCGGTATTGTGGAGGCGGTGGAGCCAGAAAACGCCTGGAATGACTTCGATTTGCTCGTGGAACGAGCCGGTATCTGGGTTGTTGTTGAGGATTTTGCCGAAAAAGCTTCGGACTTGGAATCCTTCGGTATCCGGGTCATCGAAGCGGGCGACCGTCCACCATTTGGTGAGCTGATCGATGATATAGAGCGGGAGGGCGAGCAGAAGCAGCCAGCGGTGCATGAGGGACGGGCCGGGGTGGGTGGAGTGGGACGCGGAGGTGAGCGAATGCCGGGGGGAGGGCAGGGGTGTTTTTTACTCCTGGGGGGTGGTGGTAGTGCTGAGGATGACGCTGGTGCAGCGACCGCAGAGCGCCGGATGGTCGTGGTGGTGGCCGATGTCGGGCAAGTGTTTCCAGCAGCGGCCGCATTTGGGCAGGGTGGTGGCGGCGGCTTCGGCGCGCAGGGCGGTTCCGGCCGGGGCTGGAAGCAGCCTCAGGTCACTGAGAATCAAAAATTCCGCGACGGTGGCGGGCTCGTCGACTAGGCTGGCGAGGGCATGATCGGCGGGCAAGTGCAGGGTGACGGCCGCCTCGTTGTTGCTGCCGACCAGTTTGGCCTGCCGTAGTTTCTCGATCTCGCGCTGGATGACCTCGCGCGCTTGCAGGAGGGCCTCGATGCTGGGGATGGCGGTGGGGGTGGCCCAGGCGGGGTCTGGCTCCGGAAAGTCTTCGAGGTGGACGGAAGTGGCATGTCCGGCGCATTCCCAGGCCTCGTCCGCCGTAAAGGCGAGAATCGGGGCCAGCAGCTGGCACAGCGCGGTCAGCACGTGATGAATAGCCGTCTGGGCGCTGCGGCGGCGCAGGCTGTTTTCGGCGTCGCAGTACATCCGGTCTTTGAGGAGATCGACGTAAAGGGCGCTCAGGTCGACGGCGCAGAACTGGTTGAGGGCGATGAAAACGCGCCGGAACTCGAGGGCGTCGTAGGCGGCCCGGCATTCGGTGATGACGGCATGGAGTTTTTCCATGACCCAGCGATCGACCAAGGTCAACTCGTTGGCGGGGACGCGGTGGGAGCTGGCATCGAATCCATGCAGATTTCCCAGCAGGATGCGCAGGGTGTTGCGGATCCGGCGGTAGGCGTCGGTGGTTTGATCAAAGAGTTCGATGGAGAACGGGACTTCTTCGCGGTAATCGACGCTGGCGGCCCACAGGCGGACGAGGTCGGCGCCGTATTTATTGTAGAAAAATTCGGCGTTGATCGGTTTGTCGCCGGATTTGGAGATTTTTTCGCCGGTTGAGTTATCGATGACGAAGCCGTGGGTCAGCACGCGGCGGTAGGGAGCTGCGCCGCGGACGATGACACTGAGCATGAGGGACGACTGGAACCATCCGCGGTGTTGATCGGTGGCTTCGAGGTAGAGGTCGGCCGGGGTGCCTCCCAGTTCAGGGCGGCGGTCGAGGACGGCGACGTGACTCGAGCCGGAGTCGATCCAGACGTCGAGGGTGTCGCGTCCGCGGGTGACGGTAGGGGGTAGTCCGGCGAGGGCGGCCCATTCGGCATCGGATTTTTCAAACCAGGAATTCGTGCCGTGGACGGCGACCACATCGGCCACTTTGCGGGCGACGTCGGCGTCGAGGATGGGCTCTCCTTCGGCGGTGAAGAAAACGGGCAGGGGAACGCCCCAAGTGCGCTGGCGGCTGATGCACCAGTCGGGACGCGCTTCGACGGTACCGAAAATACGGTTTCGGCCCCAGGCGGGCAGCCAGTCGACCTCATCAATGGCTTCGAGGGCGCGCTGGCGCACGTCATCGATGCGGATGAAGAACTGGGGGACTGAGCGGAAGATGATGGGGGTTTTGGAGCGCCAGCAGTGCGGGTACTGGTGGATGTATTTTTCGCGGGCGATCAGGGCGCCTTGTTCTTGGAGCAGGGCGATGATGGGCTCATTGGCTTCGAAGACATGTTTTCCGGTGAGGAAGTCGAGGCCGGCTTCACTGGTGAAGCGGCCGAGGTCATCGACTGGCGAGAGCAATCCGAGGTTATTTTCTCTACCGGCGTTATAGTCATCGGTGCCGTGTCCGGGGGCGAGGTGGACGGCGCCGGTGCCGGTTTCGGCGGTGACGAAGAGGCCGGTGACGATGGTGGAGGTGCGTGGGAGGAACGGATGGGCGGCGGATTGGCCTTTCAGGCTGGCGCCCTTTAACCGGCGGATTTCCTGTTGCAGGGTGAGGCCGGTTTTTTGTTGAAATGACTCGAGCAGGGAGGCGGCTACGAGGTAGTTCTGCGGGGTGGAATTTTCCTTCTGGAAGCGGCCGACGACGTATTCGAATTCCGGGTGCAGGGCGATGCCTAAATTCGATGGTAGCGTCCACGGGGTGGTAGTCCAGATGACGTAGCTAAAGTCGTCATTGATGGCGGGGAAGGCGACGAAGATGGCGGGGGAAGATTTTTCTTTATATTCCACCTCGGCTTCGGCGAGGGCGGTTTGGGCGCCGTAGCTCCAGAGCACAGGTTTTTGGGACTGGTAGACGAGGCCTTTGTCGACGCAGGTGGCGAAGACGCGGATGATGTCCGCCTCGTACTGGCGATCGAGGGTGAGATACGGGTTCCACCAGTCGCCGAAGACGCCGAGCCGCCGGAAGCTGTTGCGTTGAATGTCAATGAACTGGCGGGCAAAGGCTTCGGCGCGGGTGCGGATTTCGGCCGGGCTGAGGCCGGCGGTTTCGCGGACCACCTTGAATTCGATGGGCAAGCCGTGACAATCCCATCCTGGGACGTAAGGGGTTTCGAAGCCGGCCATGGACTTCGATTTCAGGACCAAGTCTTTGAGGATTTTGTTCAGGGCGGTGCCCATGTGGACGTCGCCATTGGCGAAGGGCGGGCCGTCGTGGAGGACGTAGCGCGGGGCGGCTTGGTTTTTGCGGCGCGTTTGGATGGCTTCGTAGAGTCCTGCTTTTTCCCATTTTTCGAGGCGCACGGGTTCGCGTTTCACCAAATCGGCGCGCATGGGAAAATCTGTCTTCGGCAGGAGGACGGAATTCTTGTATGTTTCGGCGGCGTGGCTGCTGGGCGTGGGCTGGCTCATGAGAAATTGGCGGGTGGCGGCGTGATGGCGGCCGTGGTGAATCGGCACTCAGACTACGCCGTCGGGCCGGGGGGTCAAGGTGACTGGGCGGGAGGCGGCGCCAAATTACTTGCGTGAGCTCGGGGTGTGGGCGACGCAGCGGTCGTCATCCCTCCGTTTTTTTGTTTTTATTCTGATGTTCACGTCTTCGCCCCTTCGCCTTGGTATTGTTGGCACGGGATTCATTGCCACCGGTTTGCTGGCGGCTTGCGGTTCGAGGCCGGATCGACGGGTGACTGGTTTGTTGACGCGTCGGCGTCCGGATCAGGTGCGGTGTGCGCGTCCGGAATTATTAACGCAGAGTCTGGATCAATTGTTGGACGCTGCTGATGTGGTTGTTGAGTGCAGCGGGACTGTCCGTCATGCGACGACGGTGGTGGCGGCGGCGGTGGCGGCGGGCAAGCCGGTGGTGACGATGAATTCCGAGTTTCATGTCACGGTCGGGTCGCATTTTGTCGGATCCGGGCTGGTGACCGAGGCGGAGGGTGATCAATCTGGCTCGCTGGCGGCGCTGAGTGAAGAAATGACGGCGATGGGGTTTCTGCCGAGGATTTACGGAAATACCAAGGGGTATTTAAATCTGACTCCGACGCCTGAGGATATGGCTTATTGGGCTGACCGTCAAGGTATTAGAGTCGAGCAGGTCACTGCGTTTACGGACGGTACCAAAGTGCAGATTGAGCAGGCCTTGGTGGCGAACGGACTGGGCGCGACTATTCTCCGGCAGGGATTATTGGGTCCGAAAGTGGAGACGGTGGCTGCGGGGGTTGAGCAGATGTGGGCTCACGTCTCGAAGATCGATCAGGCTTGCGCTGATTACGTGGTCACTCCTCAGTGGCCGGGCAGCATTTTTATCAGCGCCACGCATCCGTCCGCCGATCCAGCGGCGCTGGCCTACTTTAAACTCGGGCCGGGTCCGTTGCATACAATCGTCCGTCCGTACCACCTGTGTTTCCTAGAAATCGGAAAAACACTGACGCGCATCCAGCGCGGGGGCGGGGTCTTGCTGGACAACAGCGCGCGCCCGCGCATCAGCGTGGCCGCTCTGGCCAAACTGGACCTGCCGGCCGGCACCCAGATCGCGCGCGGCATCGGCGGCTTCCATGTGCGCGGCGAATCAGTGCTGATCGCAGACCATCCCGATCACGTCCCCATCGGGTTGCTGGAAGAAGCTGTCCTGAAATCGTCGGTGCAAGCAGGGCAGATCCTGACGTGGAAAGATGTCGAGGTTCCTGATTCCATGGCGCTTTCAGCCTGGCATGGAGTGATGGGGCGGCTGGGTTGATCAAAACGAACGGACGAACGGACGAACGGACGCCTCCGGCTTGACCCGCGGCTCCGGCCGTAGCCGCGGGTCGTCGGTGCGCGGTTTGGGTGGAATTTTCTACGGTTGGCGGCGGCGACGGAGGAGGCAGGCGCCGGCGAGGGCGAGCAATCCTGTGGTTGCCGGTTCTGGGACCGGGGTAATGCGCAGGGCGTTGAAGGCGAATTCATCGCGACTCCCGGTGCCGCCGGCGTCGTCGCCGCTCCAGCGCAGATAATAGGATGCGCCTTCATTGAGGCTTAGGTTATTGAGGGTCATGGAGCGTGGCGTCGATGACCAGGTGGCGGGCGCGGTGTCGGCGAGGGTGGGTGAGACCACGGTCAAGGCAGATTCGGCGGAGGTGTAGGTGAGGTTATCGCTGGAAAAGAGGAATCTAAAGTCATTGGCGCGGTCTTGGTCGTTAAAAGTCCAGGTTGTCCAATGAACATTGAGGGCGGTGACAGTGGTGCCGGTGTTATTTTCGAGGCGCAGGGTGAACATGCCTGGGCTCCAAAAGCTGGCGGTGGGCTGCACGCCGAGGGCGGTGGAGCCATCACCGACTGTAAAAGCGTAGGTGCCGGCGGCGGTTTCGCTTCCGGTGGAGCTGCCCTGACCGCCGGTCTGGTCGACTCCAAATACGGCGGAGGTGGTGGCGGGGGCTCCCTCCGAGTTAGCGGCCCAGGTGGACGAATTCAGCTGACCATCGACGGGGGTGGCGGTGGCCCAGATGGCGGGGGCCGTCAACGCGCTGAACGAGACGACGACCGGCGTGTGCAGCGAAGCCAGACTCAATGCGGCCTGAGCCGGGGTGGGGAGGGTAGCGAGGGCGGCGCTAAGAAGGGCAAGGTAGAGGGAATGTTTCATGGGAGAGAGAGGAAGGTGAATGGTGAATAAGTTGACAGCTGATACATATGAACTCTGTTAAAAAGAGCAAGTACAAAATAACGTTTTTATGAGGCATCGATTTCCTGCAGGGTGATGCAGGCGAGAGGGGCGCTCAGGTGGTGGTTTTTAAGGCTTGGCTTGCTCTGGGCGCTGGAGGCTGGTATGGAAAAATAATGAGGCTCTCAAAAAAGGCGGAGTACGCGCTGCGGGCCATGGTGGCGATGGGGCGGCGGGGACAGGCGCGTCCGGTGGCGATTCAGGATCTGTCAGATTCCGAGCGTATCCCTGTGAAGTTTCTGGAGCATATCTTGTTGGAGCTCAAGAAGAGCGGTTTCTTGAAGAGCAAGCGCGGGGTGGGCGGCGGGTATTTGTTGAACCGTCCGATTGAGCAGATTTCACTGGGGGAGATTGTCGAGCTGATTGATGGCCCTTTTGATCCGATGGCGTGCACGACGGCTGGGATGCCGGGGAGGTGTGGGTGCGGTCAGGCGAAACCGTGTGGTTTGGGGGCGACTTTTGGCGAATTACAAGGGCTGGTGCGTGGGTTTTTGGGTGGGCGCACGGTGGCGGATGTGATCAAACGCGAGGAGGCGGCGCAGCCAAGTTTTGAGATTTGACTCGGTATTGGAGGGGGGGCGTGCGGTGGGGAATTCTTTCTTTTTGACTGATGGACGAGCTTTTTGGATCACAGACTGAGGACGACGACGACGAGCGAGCTGGGTCGGCGGCGGGTGTGGCGAGGCCGGCGGTGGATTTTGCTGTGCCATTGGCGACGCGAATGCGGCCGCGTTCATTGGACGAATATGTAGGGCAATCGCATGTGTTGGGGCCGGGTCGATTATTGCGGCGCGCGGTGGAGGCCGACCGTTTTAATTCCCTTGTTTTTTACGGTCCTCCTGGGGTGGGTAAGACCAGTCTGGCGCATATTGTGGCGCGGCATACCCAGTCACGATTTGTCAATCTGAGCGGCGTCGAATCGACGGTAGCGGACATCCGGCAGGCGGCTGAAGCGGCGGCGTTGGAGTGGCGGCTGCGGAAGCGGACGACGATTCTTTTTGTGGATGAAATCCATCGATTTAACAAGGCCCAGCAGGATGTGTTGCTGCCGTATATCGAGCGCGGAACCGTGCGATTCATTGGCGCGACGACGCATAATCCATTTTTTTATCTGAACAGTCCGCTGGTATCGCGTTCCCAAGTTTTCCAGCTGGAGCCGATTCCTGAGGTGGAGGTCATGGATTTGCTCCACCGCGCCTTGGGGGATGTCGAGCGCGGATTCGGGGCGGTACCGGTGATGGCCGAGCCTGGGGCGCTGCGTCATCTGGCGGCGATGGCGGATGGAGACGCTCGCAAGGCGTTGACGGCGCTGGAGTTGGCTGTGGTGACGACGCCGCCTGATGCGGAAGGTATTATCCAACTGACCGTCGCCGTGGCCGTGGAATCAGTGCAGAAAAAGGCGGTGGTCTACGATGGAGATGGCGATGCGCATTATGACACGGCCAGCGCCTTCATTAAGAGCATTCGCGGTAGTGACCCTGATGCCGCCGTTTACTGGCTGGCCAAAATGATCCATGCCGGCGAGGACCCTCGTTTTATTGCCCGGCGTCTCGTCATTGCCGCCAGTGAGGACATCGGGCTCGCGGATTCGCAAGCGCTGGTGGTTGCCATGGCCGCGCAGCAGGCGCTTGATTTTGTCGGGATGCCGGAGGGCCGCATCGCATTGGCACATGCCACCGTTTATTTGGCAACTGCTCCCAAAAGCAACCGGAGCTATGCCGCCCTCGGGGCTGCCCTGCAGGATGTCGAATCCGGACGAACGCTGGCTGTGCCCTCGTATTTGAAGGACTCCCACGTGCCGGGAAAAACACCGGGTTATCGCTATAGCCATGATTACCCCGGCGGATACGTGCCGCAGGCGTATCTGCCAGAAGGACGGCGGTTTTACGAACCCACCGAGAATGGTCAAGAAAAGCGGATCAAGGAGCGGCTCGAGTATTGGCGCGCGCAGTTCGAGGCCCATCAGGCTGGGCAGGCCGGCCGGGGCGGGGCGGCGCGCTAACTCAGAGGGGCTCAGTCTAGAAAGAAAGGGACAGCCGATCGGCCACCACGTTTCCGCTTTAGGGATGGGATTCGTGGGGGGCGGGGGCGACGCCTTGGAAGCCGAAGGCGACGATCAGGCAGGCGGCGGTACCGGCGATGGCGGCGACGCCGAGGGCGTGGAGGATGTCGTGTTCGATGGCGTGGCCGGCGAGCAGGGTGCCGAGGAGGCGGGATCCGCCCATGAACATGGAGAATGCTCCTTGCATGGAATTGCGGAAGTGATCGCCGGCGAGGCGGTCGAGCAGCATGGGCACGAGGACGAAGAGGGCGAGGATTTCGAGGCCGTGGCCGAGCTGGACGAGGATGGCGACCGGGAGACAAGGGAACCACGAGAGGAGGGCCATGCGGAGCGTCATGAAGCCGAGGCCTCCGAGGAGGATGCCTTTTTCGCCGATGCGTTGGCGCAGTGAAGGGAAGGCGAGCGTGTACAGAACTTCACCAATGACGCCGAGATTGATGATGAGAGGGATCCATTGGCGGTCGAGGTGGAGGGTGTTGCGCAGATAGAGTGGGAAGAAGTGGTGGTAAGTGGCTGAGCAGCTGACAGCGAGGCCGATACCGATGCAGAGCCAGCGGGTGCCGGGTTGGGCGAGGACGCGAAAGGCTTCGAGGGTGGGCACGCGGCCGCCGGGGGTGGGGGCGGCGGGATGAACGGGGGGCAAGCGGGTGAGTGACCAGGTGACGCAGAGGATGGCGCAGAAGATGGCGCCGATGACGGCGGGGTGGGTGTCGCTTGAGCGCTGGAGCCAGAGGTAGAGCAGGAGCGACGGGATCATGAACCCGACGGTGCCCCAGATTCGAACGCGCGGGTACTCGATCACGGGTTTTCCGGCGCGTTGGGCCTCGCGGGCGGCGGAGAAGTATAATCCGTCCTGGAGCGGGAACATGGCGACGATGGACAAGCCGTAACCGGCCATGAGGACGAGGGTGAGTGTCCAGTTGGTGGGGCCGAGCAGGATGCCCAGCATGAGGGCGGTGCTGGAGTAGGCCATGGCCAGGATGTGCCTTGTCTGCAGGCGGGTATCGGCCAGCAGCGTCATCAGGGTGGGGCTGATGAGGTTGGAGGCGCTGACGAGGGCAAGGGCGATGCCAATCCGTGAGGGACTGAGTCCTTTTTCTTCCTGGAGGAAGACGGACAGCAGCGGTGCCAGACTGCCCAGAATGGCGTAGGACAGGAAAAACTGGATTTGGAGCGGGCGCATTGGCCCCGCCGGGGCGGGGAGTGGGGTAAAAGGCGGCGGAAAGCGGGGCTGGGAGGGGGGGATGAAGACACACGTAGAGCGCGGACGGCGGTGCACAAGGGCGGCGTGTTCACTGCTTGCCTTTTTGAAGGAAAAAGTCACCATCAGCTCTGACCATCCGACGCGGTGTCGCTGGCGTGCCTCTCCTCGCACGTCGTGTCACCCTTCCGGTTTTCTGTCATTTCACCATCCACCTGTAATCCCCCACTCCGTCCTCACCCCGTCATGTCTGCCGAGTCATCCACCACCGCCTCCGCCACCGAGCGGCCCGCGTCGTTGCGCAATGCTGTCATTCGCTTCGCAGGAAATTCCCAGGACGGCATTCAGTCGATCGGAGGGTTTCTGGCCCGCCTCGCTGGGCGCACCTCACAGGATGTGATGACCTACATGACGATTCCGTCGACTATTTCCGGGGGGCCGTCTATTTTCCAGGTGCACCTTGGTTCGGGCGAAGTCGTGCATGAAGGGGACGAGGCTGATGTGTTGGTGGCTTTTTACCAGCACAGTTATGACGGCCATTTTGGGGCGTTGCGGGAGGGCGGCATTTGTTTGTATGATTCCGGCGAGGTCAAAGAGTTGCGCACTGGGGAGCGGCACGTCACGCACATTGGAGTTCCTTTTACGGCGGCGACGATTGAAGCCATTGGGGGTTCGGCGAAGGACCGGGGCAAGAACCTTTTTGTTTTGGGGCTGATTGTGGCGATGTTTGGTTTGGATAAAGAGAAGCTGGTTGGCATCATTGAGCGTCAATTTGGTAAGAAGAACGAATCGGTGCTGCGGAATGCGATGTTGGCCTTTGATGCGGGCTTTGCGCATCAGGTGGGTGATTTGGAAAAATTCCATTTTGTTCCGGGCGAGCAGTCGGATGCGAAGCGGATTTCTACCGATGGTAACCAGATGTTGACCATGGGGTTGCTGGCGGGCGGGGTGCGGTATGGAGCGGCTTATCCGATTACGCCGTGGTCGCCGATCATGGAGACGTTGCGTGCTGAGTTGCCGAAGTATGGCGGTATTTTTGTGCAGGCTGAGGATGAATTGGCTGCGGTGGCGATGGCATTGGGGGCGGCGTATGCCGGGCATTTGTCAATTACAGGCAGTTCTGGCCCGGGGTTGTCGCTCAAGATGGAGGCTCTCAGCTACGCGAGTATGGCTGAGTTGCCGTTGATTGTGGTCAATGTGCAGCGGGGCGGTCCCTCGACCGGCCTGCCGACCAGTGTTGAGCAGAGCGATCTATTGCAGGCGATTTACGGCAGCCATGGTGATGCGCCGCGCATCGTGCTAGCGCCGCGGGATGTGGAAGATTGTTTTTACATTGCGATGGATGCGTGTCGGCTGGCGCGGAAATATTCCTGTCCGGTCATCATTCTGAGCGACCAGGCGATCAGCAGTCGTATTGAAGCCTTTGCCGAGCCGGATCTTGATGTTCACTGGGTGGAACCCGAGCTTAACTTGGTCGATCCGGGTGCTTCTTTTGCGCCGTACCCGCTGGACCGCACGACCCGGCATGCGCCTCCTGGGACCAAGTTGGCGGCTGGAAAGTACCCGGTGGTGACCGGATTGGAGCATGACGAGTGGGGGCATCCGTCGGGTAATCCGAAGATGCACGTCGAGATGCAGCGCAAGCGCCGTCAAAAGCTGCTGGACGCCGCCGCGGAATTCCCGCTTCCAGAAATCCATGGGGATGCGGCCGGCCGGGTCCTGCTCGTGGGCTGGGGCAGTACTTTCGGACCGATCCGCGAGAGCGTCGATCGTCTGCGTGAGGAAGGTCACAAGGCCGGCTGCTTGCACATGAGGCATCTCCATCCGATGCCGCAAGACTTGGGTTCACTCTTTGCCCAGTATGACCATGTCATTGTGGTCGAGATGAATGACGCCGGAGCTTATGGCTTTGGCCAGCTGGCCATGCTGCTCCGGGCCAAGCTCGCTGATCCCCGCATTACCAGCCTGACCAAGACCGATGGACTGGCGTTCCGCATTCGCGAAATAGTGACGGGAGTGGAAAAAGTCATTGCGGCCAGCCAGGAGTAGGGTCGGTAATCATGTATAGCCCTCACGCCTGCGGTTGCGCGGCGTGAGGCTGTCTCCGTCATTAGCGGGCGGCATGGAATTTGTTTTCTTATCCGGCTCCGAGTCGCCGGATTCGACCCAGCATCGACAGATCCGTACTCCAATGGAAGTGGCGCGCGCCTCGCCGAACGTGTCTCCGAATGTTTTTTGGGATGCGAATCAGTACGTTCGAATCTGTGTCTTGATGGGTGTGGCCTGGGGGCAAATGTGGAAACCGGGGCCAGCGTCCCCAGCTACAGTGGCGGCTTGGCCGCCGGTTGGTGGTTTTCGTGTCCGGGTATGGAGGGGGCAGTGGCCTGCTGGGGGTGACACCGTCGACTAGCTTTTTGCTCTTCCTTTGCACTCTTGCCCCGTCCTAGGCCCAGCATTATTGTTTCAGCACTGGCCGTTTAAAACCAATCCCCCTCAGACCCATGAAATCCCGTATTCGCTTCGTCCTTCCCTTCGTTCTTCTCGGTGCTGGCCCGGCTGTTGCGCGGGACAATCAAGAATTTCCCGTCCAATGGAAGGTCGGCACCACGTACGTTCAGAGCATGGACATGGCTCAGGAAATGACGATGCCGGGAGGGCAGGGTGGGATGCAGACGCAGATGACCATGAAGGTGCGGGCTGTGCCGCAAAAAGGAAGCAAGGAAGGTGCCACCGAGGTGACCATGACCTATGACTCCGCCGACATGACCCTGAAAATGGGTGGCAATGAGGTGCCTGGTGGCGGTGATGCCCTCAAGGCGCTGGTTGGCAAACACGTCACCAGCGTTTTTAACGCCGATGGAACGATTGTCGAAATCAAGGACATGGAAAAGCTGATCGGTGAAGATCCGATGCTGGCTCGGATGATGAACGAGGATTCCATGAAGCAAATGGTGTCCCAAGCCAGTCTCATGGGCAAACCTGACCGGCCGGTCAGTCCTGGTGATTCGTGGACCTTTAGCGTCGAGTATCCGATGCCCATGATGAAGCTGGCCATGAAGGGGAAGTACACGTATGAAAAGGACGAGCTCGTCGAGGGAGTGGAGTGCGCGCGCTTGGTTCTCGACGGCCAGCTGACCATGGAAACCGATGCGGGCGACAATCAAAAAGAGGGAGCGGATCCGCAGGCCGCCCAGCGGCTTGAGATGCTCAAGAGCATGGGCTTCAAGGTCAGCGAAAGTGCGATCACGGGGGTCATGCACTACGATTTTGCCTTGGCCAATGTGATTAAGACGGAAATGGACATGAGCCTGACCATGACCATGAAGGATCCATCAACGCAGCAGGCGATGACCCTGCCGATGAAGACGAAAGTCTCGAATACCCTGAAGGCCCAAGCCGAAAAATAATCGCCGAGCGCGAGCTGTCGATCGCCGCTAGCACGCCGCTAGCACGCCACTAGCACACCGCAGTGGACTTGGCGGGCTGTTGCCGAGTGGCGTGGCGGGCCGTGGCTGGTGAGGGGCTAGTCGAGGGGCTAGTCGAGGGGCTAGTCGAGGGGGCTCCCTTGTGGTCCTCTGGAGCCCTCTGTGGCCGCACTGGTGGGCACGCAGGTTGGCCGCCGTGGGGGGAATGACGCTGAGGGAGTATTTTTCGATGATGCGGAGGATGTCGGCGTTTTGATCAATTTTCTATTGATGGTGCGATGGTGAGGGTTTGCGCTTGCAACCGGGCCGTCACGCCGCTTCTCTCGGGGGACCATGCGCGCGCCTTTTTCGGAGCTGAGGATTCTCAGCGGCAATGCCCACCCACATCTTGCTGAGCGCATCTGCTCGGCTATTGGTGTGAAGCGGGGTGATGCCACCGTCACGACATTTCCGGACGGAGAATCATTTGTGAAGATCAACGAGAACGTTCGCGGCTGCGATGTGTTCCTCGTGCAACCGACATGTCCGCCGACCAACAATCATTTGATGGAGTTGTTGATTATGGTGGATGCGGCGCGTCGGGCCAGTGCGGGTCGGATCAACGCGGTCATTCCGTTTTTCGGATATGCGCGGCAGGACCGGAAAGACCAGCCTCGGGTACCGATTACGGCCAAGCTCGTGGCTAATTTATTGACGGCGGCCGGAGTGGACCGGGTGTTGGCGGTGGATTTGCATGCGGCGCAGATTCAGGGGTTTTTCGACATTCCGGTGGATCATTTGTATGCGGCGCCGGTTTTGTTGAAGTATTTGCGTGGCAAGGGGTTGGGCGGGGCGAATTCGGTGGTGGTTTCGCCGGATGTGGGTGGCATCAAGATGAGTGATGCGTATGCCCGCGCGCTGGACTGCCCGCTGGCCATCGTCGCCAAGCGTCGTATTTCTGCCACGGTGGTGGAAGCGCATACGCTTATCGGGGAAGTAGAGGGCAAAGATGTGCTCATCGTGGATGACCTTACCGAAACCGCCGGCACTATCACCGCCGCGGCCAATCTGTTGAAAGAAAAAGGGGCGCGCAGTGTGCGCGCGGCCGTGAGCCATGGAGTGCTGGGAGAACTTGGCCAGAAGCGCTTGCAGGAGACAGAGTCCATCGAGGAGCTCATCTGCACGGACAGCGTGCCCCAAGCCTGCGGGCCGCGGGTCACTACCCTCAGTATCGCCGGGTTGCTGGCCGAGGCCATCAAACGCATCCACGCCGGCGATTCCGTGACCTCATTGTTTGAGGTTTAAGAACGAGGCCGTTGCGCCCAGGCTGGGAATAACCGGTGGGCGGGTTTTCGTGGAAGCCGCGGCCGGTTGGGCTGCGGCGCAGGGAGGTTGCAGGGAGCGCGCCGATCAGCGACGCCGGGCCTCGTACTGGCCTTCGATTTTCAGGATATCGCCGTCGAGGATATGGACGAGCCCGCCTTCCACCACGATGGAGGTCTCAGTTTTCGAGAGGCATCGTTTTTTCCAGACCACGGTATTTCCGTGGCGCAGAGTGCAGTATCCGGACGGGCTGATGTCGCGCGCGTGTTCGCCGTAGACCCATGTGCCCACGATCGGGTGGCCTTCGAGGCTGACGGGTTCTAGGGCTGGTGGCTGCAGCGACTCGAGGCTGATTTCTGGCTGGGCGGCGGACGGCAGGCGGCGGAGCCGCAGGTTGCGGAATTCGACAGGAGCCCCTTCCGACTCGAGGCAGAGGAAGCCGAAGGCAGGCGAGATGCCATCGCCGCCTGAAACCTCTTCACCATTGACCCAGAGCCTGACCTCGCCATCCACGGCGCGGACGTAATAATGGTTCCATTCATTCGTTCCCTTGGTGGTTTCTTTTGAGGGAAAGCTGCGGCGCCCGTCTGGTGCCACTGGCGGGAACGGCCTCATTTCCACCGGGCCGACGGGAAAGACGTCGCCATGGCTGGTGAACCAGTCGGCGGGTTTGTTATATTGTTTCGTATAGACCTCGGCATAACCGAGATCGAGCACTTGAACCTCGATGCCATGGGGCAGGCTGCCCTGACCGGCGGCCAGACTGGCGATGCTGGAAGGAGTGGCCCAGACAAAGACCCCGGAGTTTCCGCCTTTTTCTTTGTGCATCCATTCGCAGAGGAACTCGAAATTGACGAGCGGCTCGCGGTAGCGGATGACGCCGGTGGGGGTGCCGGTGCAGAAGGCGTGGCCGCCCTGCCAGCGCCATGTGTCATCGTGGCAATTGACGTTGGCAAAGTCTTCGCTGGTGAGGATTTCCCATCCGGCGGTGGTGCCATCGGGCGGGGACTTGGCATTTCCGGCGGGTGCGGCCACCGCGACCGGCCGGCTTCCTAGGGACTTCAGAAATTCCGCGATGTCGCGCACATCCTGGTCGCTCAGCCCCATCTCGGAAGCGGACGGCATGAGCGATTCCTTGAGCGGCTGGACCTCGGCGCCGGAGCTGCGGAAATTGATTTTCTTGGTTCCGCCGCCCATTATTTTGAGTTTCAGTGAGCCGGCGTGCCAGCTGTAATTGGTCATCAATCCTTCCATGACGTGATCGCCGCTCGTGAGGCGAACTGGTCGGTCGTAGCCATGGGCTAGCCGGGCATCGGGATGAACGATTTCCTCGATGATGGCTTCGATGGTGCGTTCGCCGCCCCAGCCGGTCAGTTCCGGCCCGAAAGCGACTCCTTGGCCGTCAATTTTGTGGCAAATGTAACATTTGGCGGCCAGTTCCCGCCCGTGCGCGGCATTTCCGGCCAGGGCGGCAATGGTTGAGGGTGCGGAGACGGTGGTGGTGGTGTCGCCCAGTGATTCTGGTACGCGGAGCGAGGTTGTCACGGCTTCGCCTTGAAGGTCGTTGAGGTCTTTGGCGATGATTTCCTCGATGGTGATTTGGTAGTCTTCGCGGGCGAATTCGGGTCGGGTGGCGAGTGTTTCGAGGCGGGATTTGCGGTCGAGGCGGTCGGCTTCATTACGAAAGCTGGCGAAGGCCATGGCGAGGTGCCGGAATTCGTCGATGGGAGGTTTTTGGGTGTGGATGCAGGTCTCGAGGGCGGCGATGGCCTCTGGGGTGTGCAATCTCCAGGCGAGGTTTTTGGCGGTTTTGGTCCAAGTGGCGGGCGGGCCGAATTTTGCGGCCACCAGATCGAGATAGGCGGCGGTTTCTTTGCCGGTGGCGGCGATGCCGATGGCTTCGAGGTAATAACGGTCGTGACCGTCGTAGCCGGCGAATAAGGGGGCGAGAATGTCCGCGCAGGCGGTGTAGGGGATGTCGCGGAGCGAAAGGGCCACTTCGCGCCGTACGGCGGCTGACGGGGACGAAGCTAATGTTTTGGCGCGCTCGAGGAGGTCAGCGGCTCCGGCGAGGCGCAGTGCGCGGTAGGCGGTGATTTGAATCTGTGGATCCTTGTGGGACAAAAACGGAGTCACAGCGGACTGCCCCTCCGCGCCCAGTTGCGCCAGTACCCAAAGCAGGCGGGCGGTGAGGATCGGGTTGGTCGAGGCGGCGGCCAGTGCCGCGGTGGCGGGTGGAACCACCGGTGGGCCGCCGGCGGCCAAAAGCTTGGCGGCATGCGAGCGGACGTTGATCGCGGGGTTTCGCAGGGCCTGGAGCTGGCCCTCGATGGTGGTGAAGTCGATCACTGGGCGAGTGAGTGCGGGCGCGCCTTTGCGGGTCAGGCGGTAGATGGTACCGCTGACCTGATTGGTGACGCGGCTGGTGTCGTTGTAAAAATCGCTGAGAAAAAGCGAGCCATCGGTTCCGAGAACGACGTCGGTGGGCAGGAAGAACTGGCCTTTTTCTTCTTTTTTGAGGGAAATGAACGGGCGGTGTGGGCCCATGTTGATAGCTGAAGCGGCTGCTTGCGGGGTGCAGGCCATGATTTCTTTGCGGACCATGCAGGCCACGAGGTAAGTGCCGGCGAGGCCGAGGGTGTCATCTTCGATGAAGACGTTACCGGTGGGTGAACCGGCGCCGTACACGGTCCCGGGCGGGCAGGCGCCGGGATAATTTTCGCGCCAGTGTGAGCGTGAGAAGCGGAGGTCTTGGTTCCATCCGCTGGGTTCTTCCCATGTTTTTGCGACTTCTTCCCACGAGCGGCTGCCGTCGCGCAAGTCGGAGTACCCCATGTTGCCATATTCCATGACCCAGGACGAGCGGGCGTGGGCGGGGTCGTCGTTGTCGCTTTGCAGGACATCGCCATACGCCGTTACGACCATGTCGTGCGGGTTGCGCATGTTGTGGGCCGTCACGGCCAGCCCGGTGCCATCCGGGTTGATCCGCATCGTCGCTCCCCCGACGTAGACATGGCCGTCGGAACTCGGGCGGCCCACCGATTCCGGATAGCCGTAATAACACCCCGATAAAAAATGCCGGCCATCTTTCGTGCGCAGGTCAGCCCCACAGTTGCCATACGAAAAATGCCACTGCCCGCTCGGCGCCCCCACCACCGCGTGCAGCGTGTGATCATGATTGGGGTTTTGGAAACCCGTCAAAAAGACCTCGCGGGTGTCAATCGTCGGATCAAAGACCGCATTCCGGTCGACGTCCGTGTAGACAATGATCGATGGGGTCGCCGAGAGGACGATGCGGTTGTCAAAGACGGCAATTCCCAGCGGGGCATGGCGTATTTCCTTTTCTGTGACAAAGACATGCGATGAATCGGCCGTGCCATCGCCGTCCCGGTCTTCGAGGACCATGATCGACCGTCCGGCTTCAATGACCCGGCCGCGGTTGTAATCAATTCCTTCCGTCACCCAGAGCCGCCCGGCCGCATCGCAGTCCATGGCCACCGGCGAAAAAACTAGGGGCGATTGCGCCCAGACCTCGATCTGAAACCCCTCGGGAATGTCAAAAGCGGTGACGGGCACGCCTTCGATCGGTCTTTTTTCGAGAGCAAATGATTCACGGTCTGGAGCGGCCAGGGTGTGGGTGAGGGCGCTGGCGCCGATCATCAAAGTGATGCCGAGCCGGGGAACGAGGTGATGCGAATGGGTCATGTCAGGCGCTGGTGAGTAACGCACCCTAGCCAGTAGTGAGGCGCGCCGCAAACCCCCATCCTTTCGCCATGCCTGAGGAGAGGGACGGGGAACCCACCACTGCCGCTCAACGACCGCCCAGCTTCCGGAAGGCGGAAAACCAAAACCGCTCACCCAGCCCGTCGACCTGCGTCAGGTGCCAGTCGCGGGAGAAAAAAAGCGGATGTCCGTCGGTCGGGTCAAAGAGCAGGCTGGTCACGCGGCCGGCCGCCAGAGATTCTTTCATGGAAGCGAAATACCCCTCTAGGGTCATGATGATGTGGTCTGACGCGGGCGCGCCGCCGACGATGACGGTGGCCTGTCCATTTTCGACCCGCACGCGTCCCTTCCATTGATATCGAGCTGTTTGATAGTTGAGGTCAAATTCGTAGACGGCCACTTGGGCGCGCTCCCATTGTTGTTCGCTGGCGGCTCTCAGGGACTCGGGGTTTTCGGGCAGGCTGAGATTGGTAAACCCCCATTCTTCGTCGGCAATAAATTCATTATAATCGACATAGGCTTTTTCAGGACAGCCCATGGACGGGTGGTAGCGGACGTTCACGGCATAAGCGTCGTCATCGATCGCCCTTTGCAAGCGGTCGAACAAATCGTCGACGGTCTGCAGTCCCCAAGCAAAACCGGGCCATTCCGGGGGCAGCAGCGATGTTGTTTCCGCGATTTTGCCGTTTTTGACGAGGATGAGGTCGTCAGTGAGAAAAAATGTCCCGTTGGTTTGATGGCGGTATTGATAGAGTGTCAGTCCGGTGGCGATCCAACGCGCGCGGGCCTGATCGATGGCTTCTTGTCGAGTGGCCGGTGGCTTTTGCGCCGCACGGAACAAACGCTGGCGGGTAGGGGCCGCCGAAACGGCTTCTGAGAAAGGTAGATCCTGCAGATCAACGAGATCCCGCCAGTGGGATCCATCATAAGAATCCTGCAACACCCATCCTTTAGGGGCGACCCCATCTTCGATCGTGACGGTCACCCGGTCCCCGGACGGCGCCACTCTCAATTCCGGAGCCGCTGCGGCGGCCATCGCGAAACCAAGCCAGCACACCCACCCACACCCGGAAGCCAAAAATTTTGCAGGATAGGACATCTTGCTGATTTTCATCTATTTCGATAGAAGAACAAGCGTTTTCAGCCGCACAAAAACCTGTGATGACAAGCGGCGACGGCGGTGCGGAATGGCAGAATGGCAGGCATGGCGGAGATCAGAGTTCCAGGCGGTCTGGATGGCGGTGGTAAAGACGGTTGCTGCGGGCGGGATTGTCCGCATGTATAGGAGGTTCTTTCACTGGTGTTGATCTGCCTTCCGGGGGAGCGCGCCAATTTTTCTGCATCCATGTCCACCACTCCACCTGTTGCTCTTTACGATACGACCCTGCGCGATGGCACGCAGGGTCTTGGCGTTTCCTTCAGTGCTGCCGACAAGCTTCGGATTGCGGAGCGGCTCGATGACTTTGGCATGGATTATATTGAAGGAGGGTATCCGTTTTCGAATGAGAAGGATGTGGAATTTTTCCGTCTGGCGGCCGGTAAGTCATGGAAACATGCAAAAATAGCGGCCTTTGGGCGGTCGCTGGCGGTCGGGGTGCGGGCGGAGGATGACCCGCAACTGAAAGCGCTGCTCGACACGTTGGCTCCGGTGGTGACAGTTTTTGGCAAGAGCTGGGATCTGCATGTCACTGAGGTTCTGAGGACGACCCTTGAGGAAAACTTGCGGTTGATTCGCGAAAGCGCCGCGTATTTCAAGAAGGCCGGCCGCGAATACGTCTATGATGCGGAGCACTTTTTCGACGGCTACAAAGCGAATCCGGAGTATTGCCTAGCCACTCTCGCTGCCGCGGTGGAGGGAGGTTCGGATATCTTGGTCTTGTGCGATACGAATGGGGGCACGTTGCCGCACGAGGTGGCGGAACTGACGGCGCTGGTGAAGGCGCGATTCGGCGTGCCGGTAGGCATTCATCCGCATGATGATTCTGGCTTGGGGGTGGCCAATGCGCTGGCCGCGGTGGGGGCGGGCGCCGTGCAGGTGCAGGGCACCATGAATGGTTATGGCGAACGCACCGGCAACGGCAACATGACCACCATCATTCCATGCCTGCAGCTGAAGATGGGGCTGCCCGTGGTGCCCGACCTGACCAAATTGAGCGCCCTGTCACATTTTGTCGATGAGATGGCCAATACCGTGCCCAACCCGCGGGCTCCCTTCGTGGGGATCACCGCCTTCGCCCACAAGGGCGGCGGTCATGTCAATGCCGTTCAGAAAATTTCCCGTAGTTATGAACACATCGAGCCAGGCAGCGTAGGCAACCGCCAGGTCATCGTCGTGTCGGAGGTGGCAGGGGGGAGCAATATCCAGATGAAAGCCGAAGCCCTCGGCTACACATTCCCCAAAGGAGACCCAAAAATCCGCCAAATTCTCGAACGAGTCAAAACGCTGGAAAGCGAAGGATTCGAGTTCGAGGCGGCCGATGCTTCCTTCGAGCTGCTCATCCGCCGCGAACTCGGCACGTATGCGCCGTTCTTCGATTTGCACGAATATCATTGCTCCTATCGCTGCGATGGCAAACACGGATGGGAAAGCTGCATTGCGACCGTCAAGCTGGCCGTAGATGGCGAGTCGCTTTACACTGTGAGTGAAGGCGATGGCCCGGTCAATGCGCTCGACGGGGCGCTTCGCAAGGCGCTGGCTGGGGCGTATCCGCAGCTCGCGGGTATGATGCTGACCGACTACAAGGTCCGCATCATTGATAGTCAGGCTGGTACCGGAGCGAAGACCCGTGTTTTAATCGAGTCGTCGGATTCGTGCGGGTCGTGGGGGACGGTCGGGGTTTCGCATAATATCATCGATGCTTCATGGCAGGCGCTGGTTGACAGCGTGGTGTTTTTCTTGAGTCGCAGAAAATGAGCGGCTTGAGGCTGGTGACGGGCCCGGGTCGAGGGGGGGAGGGTTGATGGGCGGCCGCGGATTGTGATCAGGCTTTCCGGGGTGAGGTTTAACGGACTGGCTCGGAATGGCGGGTGGCGAGACCTGTTGTCGCCCGGGGGGGGGGGAGGGG
>CAJBME010000185.1 GCA_903954065.1 uncultured bacterium | reverse complement strand
GAGGCGCGGAGGGATTCAGAAGCAGAAGATCTCTTTTTCTCCGCGCCTCCGCGCCTCCGCGTGAGCCTGGATTGAGGCGATGAGGTGGGGGGGATCCGGTTAGTCTTCCTTGTAGAGGGCTTTGAGGCGCCACCAGCGGGCGGTTGTGGGGGCGGTGGAAGTGAGGGCGACTAGCTGGTGGGTCGTTCCTGAGGCGAGGACGGCCGGGGCGCCGGATTCTTCTTGCCACGATTTCATGTCGTCGCTTGATTCGACGACCACGGTGAGGCGGGGATCGAGATGGGGACGGACGAAGGTGAATGTATGGCGCGCCGGGTCCGTGGCGAGGGAGGCATGGGGGACGCCGTATGGTTCGGCGGGTGAGGCGGTGGCGGGCGGCAGGTCTGCGGAGGATGGATTCAGATTGAAGACGTATTCGAGCAGGGTGGGCAGGCCGTCCGATTCGGGATCGTCGAGCGGGCCCCGGCCGGCCGTTGTTTGGCGAGTATCCAGCCATTCCTCGTACCGGCTGCGCGGGACCAGCCGGATGCGGGAGGAAAGGCTGGTGGCTCCGTTGCGGGAGCCGAGGCTGCCGGCGGCTTGCCATTCGCCATTGACGGCGACTTCGATGCCAAACTCTGATTGGGAGGCGGCCGGAGGATCGAGCTCGCCGAGCGGGATCCAGGCACCGGACGCCTGGCGACGGAAGCGATACACGGCCCCGCGTTGGCGGATCCCGTTGACTTCGCGCCCCGGACTGCCGACGAGGAGCAGGTCGCCGTGGAGCGCGACCGAGGCTCCGAATTCCGCGTGGGCCTGAGGGATGGGGGCGGTGAGGGTCTGGCGTGCCACGAGCGGTGGGTCCGGCGGCGAGGAGGAGGATTTTTCGTATAGAAAGACGGCCCCGGCATTGGTCGCGCCGGTATCCTCGAACGGGGCACCCACGGCCACCCAGTTGTTGTCGGCGGCCAGAGCGAAGCCGAATCGATGGGGAGCGTTGACCGGAATTTCCTGGACCGGTTGACTGGGGATGTCCGGTCCGTTTTTCCGGAAGACGGAGAGCAATCCGGTGGCGACGCGGCTGGGGTCGCCGGAGAACCCGGCGATGACGAGATCATCCAGCAGGGCGACCCGCGCCAGCGGCTGGTAGCCGAAGGCTTGGGAGGTGGGTGCCAGCTGTGGCATGCTGGCCATGGAAATCTCATTGGCGTCGTTGCGGGAGATTCGGTACGGGAAGACTAGCGGCCTAGTGGAGGAGCCACTATTGTAGGCGCCGATGACGAGCAGGTCGTCCTGAAAGGCGACCGTGTGCGCGAAGGGGGCGGGGAATACCCGGCGGGAAACCCAGAGACCGTTGGATTGTTGCAGCACATGAACTCGGGCGCTGCTGCCACGGCTGCGGCCGCTGAGGTCGTGTCCGGCTTCCACCACGGCCATCAGATCGCCGCGGAGCGCGACATCGCGGCCGAACCACCCAGAAAAATCGGGCTCCGGGGACGTCCATTCCGCGTCGCGCCGCCAGACATCGTCAGTGTATGACCACAGTTCAGCCCGCCCGGCGAGAGCGATGGTGGACGAGTCGTCGGGGGCGCCGACCAAAAGCCGGTTGCCGGAAAACGCGAGGCCGCGGCCGAACTGATCGGGACTCCGGTATTCGACGGTCGGGGGGGAGATGCTGACCTCGGAGCCGTCCGCCGCAGCTACCCAGATTTCCCCGGTCAGCGTGCCGATGTAGAACCGACCGTTGAGAAGCTCGAGACTGGCGGCATTGGCTGGCAGACCGGTGATGTCGAGAGTGGTGAACGTTGGCGTGGGTGAGGAGGGATCGGTGGTTCGCTGCAGGGTGCGGTTGGTCAGCACAAAGACCTCGGTCTCGGTGACGGCGAATCCCTGAACCCTGCTCCGGAGAGCCCGGGTGGATTTGCCATCGAACGCCGCGAGGGCGGACTGCGGGCTCGGCGGAAAGCCGGGAGTTCCCCCGATCATCCCGAGCATGAGGGGCGTGTTGGACGTCCGGTCGAGAAAAGGGGTCGAGTGGTTGAATTCCGGAGTGGCGGCGCGAGCGGTGAAAGTGCCATCCCGATAGGTGCCGGAGCCGCTGAAAACGGTTCCTCCGAAGGCATGCAGCCACAGCAGGCGATCGTTGAAGTTGCTTCCGACCAAGCTCCAGGTCCGCCCCTCATCAAGGCTTCGATAGAGGCCGTTGGCGCCGCAGAACAGCCCTTCCGGCAATTTCACGAAATCGTAGACGTGGAGCTGCTCCATCGCCGCACTCTGCAGCCACCGGCCGTCCGGCCCACAATAGCTGTAGTCATGGAAGTCCTCGTGATGAATCGGATCGCAATGCGGAATATAGAGTGTGCCATCGATTTCCCGCATCATGGCGATCGAGTCGCTGGAAACGGAATGCTCTACGGCCAAGGTGTTGGCCGCCGGATCATAAGAAACCAGAGCCGTGGCCACATAATCATTCCAGTCGCCATAGCCGAAATACACCCGGTCGCGAAGGGCTCGGGCGCTGTGGATGGCCGGAAATGCGGTTTTTTTTGAGGTCGGGTGGTCGGCAAGTTTGACCGCTGTCCCGGCATCCGCCGGTGCCATGAGCAGGCTGCCCGATACGAGTACCCACACGGTTGCCGGAGGCCGGGCGAAGGAAAGTGACATGGTTTTGAGAAGGGACATTGTGTATTGAGGATGTCCCGTGAGTCACAAAGTGGAAAGCGGAAAATAGAAAGCAGAAAGGTGAAAGCTGAAAGCTGAAGGGAGAAGATAGGAGTGGTGAAAAAGGGTGGGGAGCGGAGGGCGGGGGTTTAGGTTTGAGGCCTGCGGTTATGCGGCGTTCCTTCAGAACGCGGGTTTGTTTTGGGGGAGGGTTCCCAGGGTTTGCACCCTGGGCTGGTATGCGATGCCCCTTCAGGGCATTGGATCGGAAACGTGGTTAGGGTCTACGATCAAGAACTTGTTTAGGGTATAGGTTCGGGAACGTGGTGGGCGGTCCGGTAACGGAGACATGGTGCGCCCACGGTATCGGGAACGTCGCCGTCCCATTTACGCTCGTCGGCAAGTTGACTTACCTGCGTAGTTGTTTCGTATTCGGATTTTTTGTAGCCGTGGGTCGCTGACCCCGGTCGCGGCGCCGAACGTCTTTTTGGCAGTGGACCGGATGCGGAGAAGTGGATTCGGAGCCGTGTCTTGAGGGATGTGGCCTGAGGGCCAATTGTGGAAACCGGGGCCAACGTACCCGGCTACAGTGGCGGCTTTGCCGCTTGCGTCGTTGTTTCGGATCCGGATTTTTTGTAGCTGGGGTCGCTGACCCCGGAACCGCTCGGTCGGTGAAGGAATACCGGATACGACGCTCGCAGCGCGCGTCTCACCGAACGCCTCTCCGAACGTCTTTTTGGCAGGGGACCGGATGCGAAGAAGCGGATTCGGAGCCGTGTCTTGAGGGATGTGGCTTGGGGGCCAAGGGTGGAAACCGGGGCCGGCGTAGCCGGCTACAGTGGCGGCTTCGCCGCCTGCGCTGCGCCGTTCCCGCGCTCCTGTTTGCTGCTACGCGAGATCCTCGGTGGTGAGTTGGGTGAGCTCGTCCTTGGTCCACTCGCGTTTGCGCAGGCAGAGGCGGACGGCGTGTTTGCGGATGGCTTTTTCGAATAGATTCCGCATGTGGCGGCCGTTGCCGAATCCGCGGCCGGCGGCTTTGAGTTCGGCTGCGGTGCGGGCTTCCAAGGCAACTTCTGCGTCGTGGGCGAGGGTATATTGGTTTTTTTCGCAGAAGCCTTTGAAAATCGCGACGAGTTCGGGGGCAGTGTAGTTTTCGAAATTCAGCTGGATCGTGAAACGCGACTGCAAGCCCGGGTTGGTCTCGATGAAGCGTTGCATGTCGTCTGGATAGCCGGCGACGATCAGGATCAGGCGCTCGCGGAAGTCTTCCATGCGCTTCACTAGGGTGTCGATGGCTTCGCGGCCGAAGTCGTTTTCACCGCCGGAGACGAGCGCGTAGGCCTCGTCGACGAAGAGCACACCGTCGAGCGCTTGGTTCACTAGATCGTCGGTCTTTTTCGCGGTGTGGCCGATGTATTGGCCGACGAGGCCGAGGCGGTCGGTCTCGACGAGGTGGCCGTTTTTCAACACGCCGAGAGCGGAAAAGATACGGGAAACGATACGGGCGACGGTGGTTTTGCCGGTGCCGGGATTGCCGGAGAACACCATGTGCAGCGACATGGCAGCGCCTTTGAGATCATGCTGTTCGCGGGCCTTATTGATTTCCAGAAAGCGGACGAGACTTTCAATCTCGGCTTTCACGTTGCTGAGACCGGCGAGTTTTGTGAGTTCGGCGAGGCAGGTTTCCAAGTCTTCCTTTGGCATTTTCACCGGCGTTGGTTGGACCGGTTCTTCTTCGCCGGATTCCAGCCGGGCGAGGATCTGCTGGGCGCGGGCGGTGTCGCCGTTGAGGAGTTGAAACGTGAGATTGGTGAGAAACAGGCGCTCGTCGGAATGGATCGAGCCATCGGCCAGCACCATTCCGGCGGCGACGCGGAACAATTGTTCGCCCCACGCTGGGTGTTGTTGGCCGAAGCGGAGTGCGGATAGATCGTAATTCGGTTGTGCGAAGACGCGGGCTTCCAGCAGCCGTTCATGCGCGGCGGACCACTCGATTTTCCGTGCCACAGCGGTGGCGAATTCTTTTTCAGCGTGGTTCGTCTCGCCGTCGATGCGGGCGGTGAGGAAGAGCACGAGTTTGAGTTCGTAGTCGAGCTCCATGGCTTCGCAGCCGTGTTCGGTCACCAGAGATTTCCTGAGCGCGGGGACACTGGCGCAGGATCGGTCGGCGAGGCTGTTTATCATGTGGATGCGGGGAGCCGCTGCGGAATAGAGTGAGGCCCGCGTTCGAACGAAGTGCGGTGCACGGTTTCCGCGTGGAGCGAGGCGATGATGAGTTCCATGACGGCTTCGGCAATTTCCGGTTGGCCGCAGGTGAAGACGTCCACCGCGGCGTAGCCGTGTTCGGGCCAGGTGTGGACGGTGACGTGGCTTTGTGCGATGACGACCACGCCGCTGACGCCCTGTGGCGAGAAGTGATGGAAGTGCGATGAGACCAGGGTGGCCCCGCCTTCTTCCGCGCAGCGGCGGAAGCCATTTTCTAGGCTGGCGGGATCGTTCAGGACCACGGCCGAACAGCCGGTCAGCTCGGCGAGGACGTGCCTGCCGGCTGGCGCTGTGCTCGGTGTGGTCGGGGCCATGGTGATGTTACCCTGGGCTGGTGGTTCCAAGCTTGGCCTTGAGGGCGTCCAGCTTGGCTTGCACGTTAAGGTTGGCGGAGCTGCTGCCGAGGGACTTGAATTCGTCCTCTAGGCTGGTAGCGCCGGAGTTGTCGGCCATTTCCTTGGCGGCTTCCGCTTCGAAACCTTGGCGTTCTGCCTTGGCTTTCATGCGGGCCATCAGGTCGTCCGGGCTGCGCTGGGTGGTCATCTTGGCTTTGGCCTCGTAGATGTCCTTCTTGACCTGAGCGGCCTTACTTTGGGCGATGATGAAGTCCTTGTTGCGACGGAATTCCGCGACTTCGGCTTCCATCTTGATGACTTCCTGTTTCAGCTCGGTGACGGACGATTGCTGGCTCTGCCAGCTCGGTTCGAGCGAGGCGGCGCGGCTTTCGTGTTCGCTGGCGCGCTCGAGCGCTTTCACCGCGAGGTCTTCGCGGCCGGAGCGCATGGCGGCTTCAGCTTTTTGTTCCCATTGGAATTTTTCGGCCTTCTCCTTTTCGAGCTGGGCCTTGGTTTGGCGCTCGGTGGCGATGACCTGTTGCACGGACTGCTTCACCTCGCGGATCTGCTTTTCTTTGTCCGCGATCGCTTGCTCGAGCATGAGTTCGGGTTTTTCGAACTTTTCCACCACCTTCGTGGCGGAGGCCTGACCGATTTTAAAAATGCGTGATAAGAGGCTCATGAACGGAGGCAGTTAAGAATTGAAGGATGGGGCGAGGATTTCGGTGACGCGGTCGACGGCGAGTTCAAGTGCGTCGAATACGGCGAGCAGCTCTTGGTCGGACAGATCGCCCGTTTCGCGGCTTTCGACCAGCACGAGCCGCCGGTCTTCTGGGTGGCAGGTGTCGAGGCCAACGCTGACGGGAAGGATTTCCGTGTTTAGGGCGAGCAGTGAAAGCAGTAATTCTGACGAGATAATGGAGTCGATGTTGCCGAGATCGACCTCGAAGTAGATTTGCTTGTCATCGACGTTGAGGAAAACTGGTAGTTCCTCCTCGCGCTGGACGCGGAAGACGTTGTTTTCGAGTTCTTCGACGGTGAATCCGTTGGATTCCAGAAAACGCGCGAGTTCCTCGTCGCGTTGGAGTTTGATGAGTATATTTTTCATGCGGTGTGAGTTTGGGGATCCGGGTTGCGGTGAATGGATTCGAAAGCGTCGTAATCGGTGCGCTTTTCGGCGAGGAGGATGAGTTTGTCGGACTCGTTGAGGGCGAAGGATTTGTCGGAATTCATGATGGTCACGCCGTCCCGGATGGCGCCGACAATTTGCAGGCTGCTGGGATGGTCGAGCGCCGCCATTTGGAGTTCGCGCAGGTTCCGGCCCGCGAGACGGTGGGCCACGATGTAGAACTCGCAACCTTTCTGATAGGTGACGAGGTCTTCGAAAATATGGCGCAGGCCTGGGCTGAACATTTCCTGCATCAGCAGCATGTCGGTGATGCCTTCCACCGGCACGATGCCATTGGCGCCGACGCGTTCCATCATCCGTTGGTTCTTGCGGTCGGCGAGTTCGATGACGAGGGAAATCGGGCGCCCAACGTCTTCTTCGATGAGCTTGACCAGGGTGCCGGCGGTGAAACTTTCCGAATCGGATCCTTCATCGTTGGGGTCATGGGCGAGCACGATGACACCTGCTGCGCGGGCGACGCCGGCGCGGGTCAGGGCGTCCTCCGAAGTAGGCAGGCCTTTGACAAATTGGATGGAATTCTCGCGGAACTCGACGGGCCATTCGTCCAGCTTGGGCGTCACCACCACGGCCGGGCGATGCGGGTCACCGTGGGCGGCGCGGAATTGCGCGACGAGCTGGAGGACCCGGGAAATCGACGGGCACTGGCAAATGACGAGGTGGTCTTCGAATCGCATGGTGGCTTTTCCTTTATGACGTTGGTTGAATCCTTCCAGCATCGACTCTGCGATGACGCCCAGAGCATAACCGATGAGCCCGATGCCGATGACGAGGCACGGGTAGGCGACGAGGAAGCGGCCGACGAATGACTTCGGATAGAAGTCGCCGTAGCCGACGGTGGTCATCGTCACCATCGCCCACCAGACGGAGTCCCAGAATCCGAGGCCGGGTTGATTCGCGGACTCCGCTAGATAGAAGGCGGCTCCGAACAACAAGTTGAGCAGTAACGCAATAACCAACGCCGTGACGACACGCACCGCAGGCTTGTGGTGCAGGGAAAACCAGCGGCGGAAGAAAAGCGGGATCATCGTCCTTATTTCCAGTTGTCATCCCAGAAGCGGTCACGATTGGCGGGTTCGATGTAACTCGCGAAGTTGAAGTCGGAGGCGGGCGGGAAATCGACTGGGGCGACCACACGCTCCGATTCATTTCCACCGCCTTGGGAGAGGCCGGAGCCTTTGAGTTCCGCATCGGCACGGGCCAGCAGCTTGCCTAGCAATTTGCCGCCTTGTTGCAGGATGTCTTCGGCCACGGTGGAGCCATCGATCCGGCGGTCGCCGTCGGGATAGCCAAGCTCGCTGACGTCGGTGGCGCTATTGCAGACGTCGAGAATCTCGTCCCACACGCTTCCTAGCAGCAGATCGAACTGCCAGCCGGTCGCATCGCGGCCGAAGCGGTCTTCGCGGATGAAGCTCATGAAGACGATTTCCACCGCATCGATGCCGAGGTGCTCGGCGATGGCGATGCGCACGTCTTCGAAGCGGTCGTTGTGGAGGTAGGCCTGCCATTCGTCCGGTTCGAGAATTTCGAAATATTGCTCGAAGGCAAACTCGCCGGAACCGAGATCTACGCTGGAGAAGACGTCGAAGAAATAGACGAAGCGGGCATAGCGCTCCATGAAGCGTTTGATGACATTTCGTCCTTCTTCGGTGGGGATGTAGTCCTTTGCTTCACGAATTTGGATCCATTCCTTGACCAGCAGCCATTCGAGAATCGGTTCGAGATCCGAGTCTTTGTCCTCCAGCCACAGTTGGAAAATCCGCGGGTGGTTGATCATGTATTCCAACAGGAAGATTCCGGCGAAACGCAGTTTCTGCTCGTCGGAAACCGTCCATGGATCGTCGTCGATGTCGTCAGGCATGGTGATCAGGAAAAGGTGGCGTCGAGTAGCAAGGCGACTCCGATGGCGGCGGCGCCTTCGATGAGTGCGACGCCCCAGTTCCGGTCGCGGGCGATTTCCTCGTGGATCCGGGCGTCCGGAAGAATGATGAGATCTACGAGCCAGCGGCTGCCGAGCAGGACGAGGAGAGAGATGGGGATCCAGACGGCGAGTGCGACCAGTGAGTCGTCTCGGCGGATTTGGCCGGAGATGAGGATGGCAAGGGCGATGAGCGTTGCGCCGAAGGCCAGGCCGGCCCCCTCGTTGTCGCGCTCGATTTCGTCATGCACGTCGTAGCCACAGGTCCGTTGATAGATCGCACCGAGCAGGATGAATCCGAGTTGGCCGATGATGAAGTAAACCAATGTGTCGAGGATTTCCATGGCGTATCCGCCGCCGGTGGTGCCGCTGATGGAGGCGGAGACGATGAAGGCGGTGCCGATGTAGGTACCGGCCAGAACGGCGCCGGTGCCGACGTTGCGGTCGGTGATGAGTTCCTTGTGCATGTCGAACCGGTTGAGCAGGAACTTGCGGTTGATCCATGCAGACAGGAGAAGCAGCGTGAGGGAGATGACGGTCCAGACAGCGACGGAAACCAAATCGCGCCAGATCGTTTGATAGGGATTTCCTCCTGAGATCATCACGCCGCGGATGATGGTGAGCACGCCGAAGATATAACCGGCGGTGGCCACGGCGACCGCTTTGTTATCGTGTTTGGTCAGCTCCTCACTCAGGTGGTAGCGGGTGGTGAGGCCTTTGACGGGTTTGGCGAGCAAGATGAGCGCCAAGCCCACGATGAAGTAGAGGATGGAGGAGGAGGTAAAGATTTCGACCACGGAAGTGGTATCGAGCCAGACTTGAAGGTGTTCGTTCACGATGGGAAAGGGTGAGGATTATTTGCCGCCGCCGAACGAACCGCCGCTGCGGGAGGAGCCGGAACTACTGGATCGTCCGAAGCCGCCGAAGGAGCTGGGTTTGCTTTTAGGCGCTGCGGAGGTTGATGACTTGCTGGACGCTGAGCTGGAGGAACCACTGAACGAGCGCTGTGAGACGGTCGGGCTGGAGAGCACCTTGGCCTTGGCGGCCGTTTTCTGGGCATTCGGCGAGAGTGCGGGCTGGGAGATGACCGGGCTAGAAGACTTGTTCACGGATGCCCCCGCGGTGCGCGAAGTCATGTTGCCGGCGTAGCTGCCGTCCGACTGGCGGTTCCAGCCGCCGCCGTAAGATGGCGGATAGTTTCCAGGACTGTAGGGCGAGGTGTAGGACGGGCGGTTTGAGAAGAGCCAGCTCATCAGCAGCACATCGGTGAGGCCGAAACCGGAGTTGTGATAGCTTCCGGGCCCGTAGAGCGAGGGATTTCCGGTGGTCTGGATGACACCTTTTTCGCCCTCTTTCTGGAAGTCGATGGTGGCGATTTCCTGAGTTTTTCCGGGAGAAATTTCGGTGGTGAGAGAGAAGCCCCGGCGGTCGCCGCTGCCATACTCGGTGACGTTGATATAATCGACCTTGCCATCGTCGTTGAGGTCAATGTTGTTGACGGCCTCCGCTTGGCTGTTGAGCAAGCCCTCGAAGTCGGCGGCGTCCTTGGCCTTCTTCGCCAGCGCGGTGACGGCGTCCAGATCGAGGCCCTTAGAGTATTCCTTGAGAATGACTTCTGCCTGCTTTTCAGCTGTCGGCGGGGGCGGGGTGCTCTTGCGCCCGCACTGAGAGATCATCGCGAATGCCACGAACAACGCGAACATTCCTAAACCGAGTTTTGTAAGGGTATTCATGGGATTTCTTCGATGTTCCAGCCTTGGAGGTGATAGTGGTAAACACGGGGCTGGGTAAGTGAAGTAGAATCTTGGTTCGCTGAAATGAGCTGGTCTTTTCCAAAGACGAGCGAGGTGGCGACAAGTTCCGGCGTCAGGTAACGAGTCGGAATGGTGAGTTCTTTCAGACTGGCGAGTGTTTCCCGCGTTTTTGCGGCGGATTCCCCGGATTTGGCGATCCACCAGCCCCATTCGCCGAATGATGGGACGTTTTCATGATAGGGCACGACGTCGAATCCGGCGGCCTTCAGTGTTCGTCCGATACAGAGGTATGCCTCGCGCGCTTGGAAGCACGAGCCGGACTGCTGGACGATGACGGCCCCGGGGTTGAGCACGTTTTCGAGGTGATCATAGAACGGGCGGCCGTAGAGTTTGGCGAGGTCGGGGGAGTTCGGATCGGGGAAATCCATGAGGACGACGTCGTAGCGTCCGGTGACGGATTTCACGAATTCCGCGGCGTCGAGGTTAATGACGTGGAGCTTGACGGTCTCGTGGTGGGTAGTGGCGAATTTCTCGTATTGGCTCGGCTGGGCGTTTTGATAGACCCCGCCGGCGCTCACTCCGGCGGCGGCTTGTTTGAGCACCCGCGGGTCGTTCATGCTGCCGCCGTTAAGCCGGATGAGATCCGGGTCGGTGGTGGCGAGGCCGGTCATCATTGGGTCGAGGTCGACCAGTGTGACCTCGCGGACATCCGGGTATTTCAGCACCTCGCGCAGGGCCAGACCGTCGCCGCCACCGAGAATGAGGATCTTTTCGCGGCGGTGGGCGAGATGCATCGCTGGGTGGACGAGGTTTTCGTGATAGATGTGCTCGTCAGCCTCGTTGAACTGGAGGTGGCCGTTGATATAACAGCGGACGTTGTCGATGCGGTTCTTGGTGAGGACGATGTGTTGGAACGGTGAGGTGATGGAGGTGACGACGGGATCGCGGTAGAGGAATTGCTCAGCCTTCACGGTGAGGCTGCGGCCGAGGATCAGGCCAGTGGTGACCAGCACCAGACCGCCGCCGATTTCAAGAAGCCGGGCGCGCGGACGGGCGAGGCGTTTCCGATAGAGAAACCAGCATAGAATCGCGGACGCCATGGTTGCGAGGCCGACGACGAAGCTGATGCGGTCGATGCTTAAATAGCGAATGAGCAGGAACGTCCACAGCAGCGCCCCTACCAAAGCGCCAATATAGTCCATCTTGAGGACCTGTGAGAGGTTGATGCGCATGTCTGGTTCGTCCTCCTCGTTGATGCGCATCATTAGCGGGATTTCGTAGCCGATGAGCATGCCGACGCCGAAGGCCAGCGAGTATTGGATGATGATGTAGAGCTGGGGCAGCAGCGCGAAGCCGTGAATCATGATAAGCGGGCCGAATCCGCCAAGCACGGCGAGCATCACTTGGGTGATGATCAAGCGGTC
>CAJBME010000184.1 GCA_903954065.1 uncultured bacterium | reverse complement strand
CGGCCTTGCGTGCGGTGACGATGCAGGTGGGAGAGGGGGAGATATTTGGATTATTGGGGCCGAACGGGGCGGGGAAGAGCACCTTAGTGAAGATTTTGCTGACGATTGTGCAGGCGACTCGGGTGAGCGGCACGCTTTTGGGGCAGCCGATTGGACATCGGCCGACGTTGGGGCGGGTGGGATATCTTCCCGAGGCTTGTCGGTTTCCGGAGTATCTTACGGGGGCTCAGGTGCTTGATTATGTTGGCGGGCTGCATCGGGTGCCGCGGCGAGTGCGACGTCAGCGGGCCTCCGAATTAGTGGAGCTGGTGGGACTGGCGGGGTGGGAAGGACGGCGGCTTGGCATCTACAGCAAAGGCATGAAGCAACGCCTGGGGCTGGCTCAAGCGTTGATCAATGACCCCTCGATCGTTTTTTTGGATGAACCGACGGATGGACTTGATCCGGTGGGGCGGCGGGATGTGGCGGACATTTTGCGTGAACTGCGGCGGCGCGGTATCACGGTTTTTCTCAACAGTCATTTGTTGGGGGAGGCGGAGCGATTGTGTGACCGGGTGGCTATTCTGGCGCGCGGCGAAGTCGTTCGGCACGGGCGGATTGAGGAATTGACGCACGAGGGAGCGGGATACGAAGTGCGGGTGGATGGGGTGATACCGGCGACGGCGGACGCGCTGCGGCGGCTGCTCGCCGCCATGAATGGGCAGGCGGACTTTGACCCGGTTGAAGCCTGTACGCGCCTCACGGTGCCTGGTGGCCAAGCGCAGTTGATACAGCCCTTGATTGACGAATTGCGGAGGGCGGGGCTGGTGATTGTGTCCATTGTCCCGCGGCGGCAATCGTTGGAGGAATTTTTCATTGGGGTGGTGGGAGCGGCGGCCGGGCCATCGGGGGCGGGGGGTGGCGGCGGACTGGGCGGAAACTAAATTTTTACCTCATGCAATTTGCCGCCATTTTCGCAGACACCTGGCATTTATTGAGTGCCCGCAAAGTATTCCGGGTGTCGGTCGCGATCACCTTTTTGGTGGGGCTTTTGTATGCCTCGCTGGGGTTTAATGACCGTGGGTTTTCGTTGTTTTACGTGTTGGAGTTCTCCAACGATCTTTTTTACGAGGGATCGTCGGGGGCCTCGGCGTTGGGTTTGAATGTTTTTTATTATGTAACCGAGTGGTGGACCTCCTTATTGGGGGTGATGTTGGGGTTGATGACGTGTGCCTCGTTATTTCCTGATTTCATGGCGCCGGGGTCGATTGACACGGTGCTTTCGAAGCCGGTGGGGCGGGGGCGTCTTTTTTTCTACAAGTATGTGAGTGGGTTGATGTGTGCGGCGATTTTGGTGATGTTGCTGGCGGTGATGGCGTGGCTGACGATCCGGTGGCGACTCGGGTTTTGGCATGCGCCGGTTTTCTGGAGCGTTCCCTTAGCGGTGGCGCTTTACAGTTATCTTTTTGGGGTGTGTGTTTTGTTTGGGGTGTGGACGCGCTCGACGTTGGCGTCATTGTTACTGACGATGCTTTTCTGGCTTGGGTGTTGGGGTCTGCAGTGGGCGGAGCAATTGTCGGCGCAGTTCAGTAGGACAACATCGGCGGCGGCGGTGGTGACGGGTGAGGCGGAGGGGATGAATAAGGCGGAAGTGGCGCATCAAATTTTTCGAGGGTTGATGGTGGTGCTGCCGAAGACGACCGAGACGACGAGTCTGGTCCGTCGGGCGGTGCTGCGCGATCAGGATCGGGAATACCTCAAGGAAATGGAGGTGGACAGCCAGGTGCAGCGAGCGGCCGATCTGGCGCAACTGCTGGGGCGGCCGCCCGAAGCCGAAGTCATCGTGCGCCAGCGCGTCGTCAAAGACATGGAGGCCATGTCGGCGCTGGAAAAGTCTCCTTGGTACATTTTGGGTTCGTCCCTGGGATTTGAGGCGCTGGTGGTCGGGCTTGCCTGCTGGATTTTCACCCGCCGCGATTATTAGTTTCATTCATTATTTGTTTATGCCCACCGTTCTCGCCATCGCTGCTCATCCGGACGACATCGAATATGTCATGGCCGGCACCTTGCTCCAATTGCAGGCCCGGGGATGGCACGTCCATTATTTCAACCTCAGCAGTGGAAATTGTGGCAGTCTGGAAATGGACGCGGATACCACCGCCCGCGTCCGCCTCGCCGAAGCGCAGGCGTCGGCCGCCCTGCTCGGCGCTACTTTCCACCCGCCCATCTCCCATGACCTGGAACTGGCTTACGAAATCCCCCTGCTGCGGCAGGTCATGGCCGTGGTCCGGGAAACTAATCCAGCCATGGTGCTGACCCACTCGCCGGTCGATTACATGGAAGACCACATGGTGGCCGCCCGGCTGGCTGTGACAGCGGCTTTTGCCAAAAATGTCCCGAATTTCCATTCCTCCCCAGCGCGTCCCGCGGTGGCTGGTGATGTGACTGTGTATCATGCCATGCCGCATGGCTTGCGCGGCCCGATGCGAGAGGAAGTGGTCGCTGACGTACTGGTCGACACCTCATCCGTGCATGAAAAGAAGCTGGCGGCCCTAGCTTGCCATCAAAGCCAGCAAGGGTGGCGGGCTGCGACTCAGGGCATGAATAGTTACCTGCAGGCGATGGACGACATGTCCCTCGAAATGGGGCGGCGCAGCGGTT
>CAJBME010000183.1 GCA_903954065.1 uncultured bacterium | reverse complement strand
GGCCACATCCCTCAGGCAATGGCTCCGAATCGGCTTTTACGCATCCGGTCCACGGCTCAAAAAGTCGTCCGGTGAGACGTTCGGCGCCGCGACCGGGGTCAGCGCCCCCCCGGGGAACGCTGACGTCCTCGTCGACCAGTCGCTTCACGCCTCCTTTTTTCCTCAGCAGCCTGTGACATTTCCTAACTGAGGGGATTTCGGCTGAAGACAAAGATACCTTCATAACATGAATGCTAATTCGACCATGACATCCTGACGTTTTCGCTCCTCTCATTTATTTCTTTTGTTTGCGCGGTTTTCTGTTTTTTCCACCGCCGCCGCGGCCCTGGATGGGGCGTGAGAATGGGGCCATTTTCACTCACTTTCACCGAGGTCAATTTTCTCGTCTGTGACCGGTCGAAAGCTCCCAAAAGAGCGGTTTTTGCCCCCCCCCGGAACGCCCCGCCCACGGCGTCAATCGATGACGCCACCTCGAGAAAATCAGCGGTTTTTGGTCATGTTCGTCCCAGATTTGGGCATGTTCGTCACATTTGTATTGCGGTCGCTCATTCAGGCGTATCCGAGGTCATCGCGACCCAGAAGTGCCCAGAGAAAGACACCACCGTCCGTCTCCACTTCCGGTCGTAACCAACCCATAACATCAACACATGAAAACGTCACTTCACAAACATTCCTTCAGAACTGTAGGACTCGCCCTCGCCATCGGCCTCGGCCTCGGACTTGCCGCGGCGAGTCACTCAGCGCAGGCGGCGATTGTCCAGATCACACTGGGTGCAGATTATACAAGATCCTTTATTTCGAATCAGTTTAATGATATTTATGTGGATATTACAAAAGATGGAATTGCTGATAAAGTAAAATCTTTTTCTGCAGCTAACTCAAGTCTAACTTGGAAAAGCTATGATCAATCTGGTACACCAATAGCTACGCTTGCAGAAATAAGCACCGTATTAATCGCTCCTGGAGGATTAGTTTCATTTATAGACGGAAGGATCAACAATGGGGCAGAGACGACCGGTTTCGCACAAGCCACTTATTTTTGGAGCGGAAGGGCAAACGACGACTCCTCTACTGTAACCCTCACCCGCGTGATGTTTGACGACGCCTCGCCCACTCTTCCTCAGAATTTTACCCCGTCCTCTTCTAATTATTCCGAGTTCAGCGCCACCGCCGTTCCTGAACCCGGCACATTTATCCCAGCGGCGGTGCTGGTAGCGGGTGCGTTGCTGCGTCGGCGGCGGTCGCGCAGCCACCGCAGTGGCCGGGCGACGGCATAGGCTCATGGCTGGTGTGAACCAGCCTGAGGCTGGGGCGAGGAGAAAATTCTCTTTTCGCCCTCGCTCAGGCTGGTTTCCGGCGGCTCTCGGGGCGGGGTGTGTGCGGGGGTGACCGCTTCGTCGCGGGAAAACTGACGGCGTCCTTTCATTTTTCTGTAATTTCCTATTTGATGGTTCTCGCTGGTCATCGTGAGTTCGGCACTTCCGAGGATCGGGCGCAGCTGGCGTAGGCGGGCTGGCTTTTTCCGTCGTTGATGAGCCTTTTCACCCTTGTTTCTTGTTTGGTATGATTTTTTCGACCTCGCAATTCTCTCTCTTTTCCAACAAGAACTGGCTGTTTTGGCTACTTCAACTCACGGGATGGGGCGTGATGTTGGTGGTGGCGCTGGTCATTGTCAGTTCCGAGAATCCGGAGTTATTACCCTTTGTTGCGTATCGGAATGTTTTCGGGTTTATGCTGAGCGCTTTTGTTTTGCGGCCTGTGCTGCGATGGATTCGTCGGCGCCCGCAGGCCGCGCCGTTGCCGCGGACGGCGGTTTTTGTCGGGCTTGTGGTTTTATTTGGGGTGACCGATGCGTACAGCGGCCTGTGGACCTTTCAGCTCATTTCCCCGTTGCTGATCATTGATGACGCCAGTCGGTTTTACGTTGATTCGACCAACACCCTGCGGTGCGGGCTCTATGCGTTCTGGATCAGCGGTTACGTGGGCGTCAATCACTTTATCGATACCGCCCGCGAGCGACTGCGGCTGGCCCAGCTGGAGACCGCGGCGCGGGAAAGCGAACTGCGACTCCTCCGCGCGCAGGTCAATCCGCATTTCCTCTACAACGCGCTCAACGCCATCGTCGCAGAGAACGAGGCTGGACACCCCGAGCGGGTCAGCACCATCACCCACGCGCTCGCCGAATACCTGCAGTTCTCGCTTGAACAAACCAACGGCCTGCACCCGCTCGGTGAGGAACTCGACGCTTTGGAAAATTACCTACAAGTGGAAAAAATCCGCTTTGAAGAACGCCTGGAGTACACGCTGATCGCCGACGCGGTGGCCCGCGACCAGAGGGTGCCGGGAGCGCTCGTCCAGCCACTGCTGGAAAACGCCATCAAATACGGCCAGCACACCAGCGCACCGCCGCTGCGGCTGCTCATCCACGCTCACAGTCGCGCCGATGGCGGACTCTCGCTGGTCGTGGAAAACAGCGGAAAATGGGTCGAACCCGGAAGCTCCGACTCGACCGGCCTCGGGCTGGCCAATTTACGCCGTCGGCTAGAATTGCTCCATGGCGAGCGCGCCACCCTCAATATCGAGACGGAGGCGGACCTCGTCCGCATTCGCGTAGAACTGCCACCACCGTCGGCCTCGTTCATTCCCTGACCCCCTTGTATGAAGTACCTACGCGCCATCCTGGTCGACGACGAGCGTCTGGCCCGCGAACGGATGAGAAACCTCCTCAACGAGTATCCGGGTCTCCGGGTGGTCGGCACGGCGGGCAGTCTGCCCGAAGCGGTGGCCCTCCTTGGGCACACCTCACCGGATGTCGTGTTTCTCGATATCTCGATGCCGCCCGCGAACGGGTTCGAGCTGTTGCCGCATTTGGAGGAATGGATGCAGGTGGTATTTGTCACGGCTTATTCCAAGCACGCGGTCCGCGCCTTTAAGGCCCAAGCCCTTGATTATTTGCTGAAGCCGGTGCGACCCGAACGCCTTGCGCAGACCATTGAGCGGGTGCGGGCCATGGCGGCACTGAAGCGCCGACCCACCAAAGTGCGGGTGGGCGAAAAAATCACGCAGGATGACGACCGCCACTGGGAGCGCATCCCGATAGACGAAATCGCCGCGGTCACGGGTCAAGGGAACTACAGTCGCATTCACATTCTGGACGGCGGCGATCTGGCGGTGCGGCGCACCATGCAAGAATGGAACGCGCAATTGGCCGCCGCCGGCTTCGTCGCCCTCACCCGCTCGATGCTGATCCATCCCGCGGCCATATCACAACTGGAAATCATCAGTCGCGACGAGACCTTCGTTCATCTCTACGGCATACCCGAACCGTTCCGACTCGGCCGCGCCGCCTCCCTCCGCGCCCGCCGCTGCTTCCGCGATAGAGACCGTCGCCAAACAGGCCCCGGTGAACCAGCCCGCCCGAGAGAGACCGACGTCACAGGGCCGTGAGCCGCGCCTTCCCAGACCCAACCGGGCGTGGCCCTTTTTGAACGACAAAGGCGCAGGCTGTGACTCTGGGCTGACGTAGAACCGGGCGTTGCCCAGTCAGAACAACTAAGGCCCGCGGAGATACCCTTGGGGTCTTTTCGCAAAATATTTGCGTAAAGCCCGGGCCGGCCCCATGACTACTGTCACCATGCGTCCTTCGCCCCTTGTGCTGCTGGCGCTCGTCGCCATTGGATTTGCCTTGATCGCGCTGCCTCTGACCCGCCTGACCGGGGCGGCGGATGCGGCATGGACACCGCGCGCGGAGCCCACGGCTGGGGGCTCGGCTGATCCGTCGACCACGGGGGCTGTCGAATCGCTCATTCGCCTTCGTTTTGCCCATGCGCCCATCAGCGTCAGGATAGAGCAAAATGGTGTGGAGCTAGCCGCCCTCGGCGCTCCGACCGACCCATCGTCTGGGCAAATCGAAATCCGTCAGTCCCTCACTCTCAGTGCAGGACCGTCGCTTGATTTACTGATCGAGGCCACCTGGCCGGACGGCACGCCCGCCACCGCCCTTGGCGTGGAAGTAGAACCGGATGGCCAGGAAACGCGACGCACCACCGTCTGGACCGACACCCCAACCCTGTCCGAACTCGTCACTTTCTCTTGGCCATGACCACCGCCACCACGCTCGATAACCCGCCCCATGGCCACCCGGACCACGTCTGCTGGGGCGGCGGCGCCGCCAATCACACCCAGCACCGCCTCGATGTGCGCGGCCTGACCGTGAGCTATCGCGAGGTGCGCGCGCTCGAAGGAGTCGACTTCTCCACCGAATGCGGCCGGTGTGTCGCCCTCATCGGGCCCAATGGCGCGGGTAAAAGCACGCTCTTGAAATCGCTGGTCGGCATTCTCACACCCGAAGCTGGCACCATTTTGTGGCGCGGGGCGGCCCTGACCTCGGCTCACCGCGAACTCGCGTACCTACCGCAACGGGGCGAGGTCGACTGGCAATTTCCCATCACCGTCCGCGGGCTAGTGGAAATGGGACGTTATCCCAATCTTGGTTGGTGGCGGTCCTTTCAGAAGCATGACCGGGAAATTGTCGACCGGGCACTGGCGGCCATGCAATTAGAGGATCTGGCCGACCGCCAGATCAGTGCCCTGAGTGGCGGGCAGCAGCAGCGGACGTTTTTGGCGCGGGCGCTGGCGCAGGAAGCGCATGTCCTGCTGCTGGACGAGCCGTTTACGGGTCTTGACCAGCCCGCCGAGGAGGCGTTGCGCCGGCTGTTGCGGGATCTAGCCGCCGAAGGGCGTCTCATCATCGCCAGTCATCATGACCTCGAAACCGTGCCTTTGATTTTCGATGAGGTCCTTTTACTGCGACGCCGTACGATCGGATTTGGCACCGTGCAGGACGCTTTCACTCCGGAAGCGATTGCTGCCACCTATGGCACCCCCGCCCTTGCCCAACCATGAGCGTTTTCCTTCAATCTTTGGACCTTGAAATCACGCGGCGTGCCTTGTTTGCCTGCCTGTTGATTGGTTTTGCCAATGGCTATGTCAGTGCGTTTGTCGTGCTGAGGAAGAGCGCGCTCAAAATCGGCACGATTTCCCATGGGTTACTGCCGGGCATTGCGCTGGCGGTGGCGTTGTTTGGGTTGTTTTCGTGGAGTGTGCTGGCTGGGGCCTTATTTGCGGCGATCTTTATTGGGCTGGGGTCGCTTTTTGTCGCGCGCACCTCGCGCATTGATCATGATACGGCTCTGGCTGTACTGTATACGTCGGGGTTCGGGGGCGGCTTGATCCTCATCTCCCGGCTGGGCATCCGCCAAAAATTGGATGAATGGCTCTTCGGCGGCCTCATGGGCATGAGCGACTCTGATTTATGGCTGGCCTTCGGCATCAGCGCAGCCGCCATCCTGCTCCTCACCGCCCTGCAACGCCCGATTCTCATCCTATTGTTCGAGCCCAATGTGGCCGCCAGTCTGGGCATTCCAGTGCGCCTGCTGAACTACCTGCTGTTCGGCATTGTCATCCTCGTGCTCGTTTCATCGCTGCAAGCCGTCGGATGCATCCTCAGCGTGGGCTTGCTCGTCGCTCCCGCCGCCACCATCTACATGTTCAGCGACAGCGCGCCCGTCCTTTTCTGGGGCGGCGGCCTGCTCGGATCACTCGGTTCATGCGCGGCCCTTATTCTTTCCTACCAGCTCAACTGGCCCGCCGGGGCCACCATCACCCTCCTGCTCGGCACCATCTTCCTGCTCGCTTTCATCCTGTCTCCACGCTACGGCCTGTTCCGCGTGAACCCGGCCTCGAAATAAGAATCTCAGGTTCCCTCCCTGGGAACGCTGAGCCCCAGCTCGGCGTCTCCATAAAATCCCCTCCCCACAACCTCCCTCATTTCATAACCAAAAAACACTCGCCGAGCTGGGGCTCAGCGCTCCCGGGCATACGCCGCCGCCCTGCGACGCCGACCCGCTGCCCACCACCACAGCCAAAATGGCCCGTTGACGAAATAGACCAGCATCATCTGTACGTTGTAGCGGAAATCGAGGCTCATTAACGACGAGACGGTGAGGTGAAACCCAATCAGGGCCATGGCGTACAATGCTCCCATCGCACGGTTGCGCAGCGCCAGAAAAGCGAAAAACTCGAGGGGCAGCGCTGGCCCGAACAACCCGCGGGCCTGCCATGGATTTTCCAGCAACCAATCTGGCAGCCAGGCCGGAGTTTCGGTGCCCGGGCGCAAGTGGTCGTAATAATCCTGATCAACCGCTTTGGCCAGCTGGATCCCGAACCACGGTGCATCCCAGATCCAGCCGCCTTTACTGATGATCAGCTTGCTCAAAGCGGAAACGACATAGGCCGCGACGATGACCTGTTGTGTCCAGTTGACGAGACGGTTTTCGGACGACCCATCGAGCGCCAGCCAGGTCCGGGCCCCGCCCCGCCGACAGACCGCCACTAGGCTGGCGATCCACTGGATCCCCACCACACAAGTGATCAACTGCAGGTGATGATGAATGGAACCCTGCGAATTATGAAAAGTCCCATGCAACAGCAGCGAGAAAAACATGACCCCAAGGGCCACCGGCAGCACCACCCCGATCACATAACACCCAAGCGCCACCAGAAAACCGACATACACCATACCGGCCATCGACGGATCACCTAAAAACGCCAGATCCAACGACACTTTCTCCAACACCACCGCCAGACCATGCGGCTTCGGCTGCGCCACAAATGAGGAAACTGGCGGGATAACCTCGACCTGCCCCCACCGAGCATTGAAACTACCAGCGTCCGCACGCGCCCACCCCACGAGCTTGGATCCCGCATCAAACATCACCAGCGCAAACAACAATCGCATCAAGGCCATCTCCCACCGCCCAAAGACCACCGCCTCACGCTCCCAGATCACGCGCCACCCGCGTCGCCACCACCCACTCACGAGACACCTCCCGCATACGAACCCACCCAGCGTGCCGTGCGACGCAGTCGCCCGTCCGGACCACGGTCGACATCCACATGGTACAACCGCAGCGCCGGCAGCGGCTCGCCCTTGCGTTGTTTGCGCCGCCGGTCATTAGCCACCAGCCACCGCAAGGTAGCATCCCCAGCCGGTCGAAGCTGCTCTTCCGTCATCGTATGCAGCTTAATCTCATCGCCTTCTTCACTCTCCGAACTGTCCTTGAGAGAACGAAAAATGTCCCGCATCTCATTGCTGTAAATCCGCTTTATTTTGGTCGTGCGGTATCCAAAAAAATCGTGCATTGGCAACGGACGGCCTTCGTCATCCGCCAGATAGACATAATGCGTACGGTCCGGGAATCCTGCATACATCGGGAAACTGGAAAACGGAAACAACCGGTCGCCTAGGATCAAGGCGGCCGCCACCATCACCGCCATGACCTGATACCGCGGATGCGCCAGCAGCCGCCGCAGCAACCGCACCACAAAAGAGCCAAGTGTTCGAAGTCGTCTGATCATACCCGTGGAAGAAATCCACCAGTAGCCACAAAACCTTCGGATTCCAAGTGAATGCGCTCACCTCCGTCACTACCCTTGCCACGGGCACCCGCACGTCAACGCAGGAGCCGATTCGCCCCGATGGCACGGCCCGCTCCAGCCGCTCGCCCCATCCATGCGTACAGCCTCGTCGCGTGCCTCGGATCTCGACCCCACCCTTTCCTATGCGGTATTCCTCCAGAACACACCGATTCTCTGGGATGCGGTTCCCAGGGCGATGCCCCTTTAGCGTCGCTAACCGACGGAGTCGGATCAGTGCTCGACAGGGAAGTTGACTTCCCGCTGGCCGGGTACGCCGGCCCCGGTTTCCACAACTGGCCCGGGAGCGCTGACGTCCTCG
>CAJBME010000182.1 GCA_903954065.1 uncultured bacterium | reverse complement strand
GGGATGAGCGGGATGGATATGTCGTTATTCTCCATAACGGACCCCGTGTGCAAACCCTCCCCCATCGAAGGTGTCGTGCCCCCTCCAGAAAACAACAAGTTTAGACTGGACAACGAGAATCATGCCGACGAAGAAGATTCCAAGGAACCCAATCGGCGGACTCGATGGCGGCCCATTGTCTCCGCCGTAGTTATTGACGTCGCCGTGAACAACATTGACGGAGTTGTGGTCACCGTTGATGTGGATACCCATCACTGGGCCTCTGTCCGTGCCCAGACCGGCGATAACTCCCAGGTGACAGTCGCGTCTTCGGTGCGAAGCTTTCCGTCCACCACGCGATACCCGAACAGTTCGTTGTCCTCGCCCATCAACCGAACGAAGGAACCTTCGTCGGCGTATCGGCCCAGCGTGTACAGTATTTCTTCGCTGCCCCACCTGTCCATGTGATAACCCAGGCGGAACCCGTCGGTGGCACCTTCCTCGCAGTCATGGAACCCGGTCAGTTCCTCCACCGCCTCGGTCAGCGTGCCAAACGGCTTGGTGCGCCGGCAGTCATGCTCCGGGGTGTCTTTCAGCGCGTTGTGCGCCCGGTCCCAGCAGGGCCGACGAAGCGCCGGGGTGGCGTTGATGTCAGCCAGCGCCTCCTTAACCTTGTCGGCGGGGATATGAAAATCGGTCTCCCATGTGTTGACGCTGTATCCCATAGCTTTAACCGTCCTTCCCGGTTGCATACCAAATCGGCCAGTCGGCCAGTTCACGGATCAGATCGGAAACATGACCGATCGGCACTTCGAAAGGTTCACCCACATCGTTGGTGGACCCGTAGTCCAGCGTCTTTCCTGTCGCGGATACCCGCTTCACCCGGGCTGTGCGCTGCACCTTCAACGCGGTCAGATTGCCTTCGTCGTTCTCAACGGGGCGAACGTCGAAGCCGGTGACTGTGCGGTCAATTGCCATCCTGCACCTCATCTCTCTTAGTACCTGGTGTTGCGATCTGCAACACCCTCATCGAACGATCCTTGGCTCTGCGCTGGGAATCCATCCCGGCTCGTCGGGCAGCACGGTCGCATCGGTCACGGGGTAGCGGTCGATCACTTCCAACTCTCCGACCCAATAGCCGCCCCAGCAGCTATACGTCCCACACTGGAACGGAACGTAATACTCGTCGTCGAAGAACCCGCGGCGGCGCTCCCAGGAACCGTCCGCAAACCGATCACCGTCGCAGATCACCCGCGATGCCGACCTTAGCCCTCTCCACATCCAGAAATCCGACACGCAGCCCTCGCCTATCGGTTCTGCGTACGCCGGGACCGGAACTGCCATCAACATGGCGCATGATGCCGCTACCGCTAGAAAACGCTTCACTGCTGTGCCTCATCCCTCTTGGTGTCGGTGTTGCGATCTGCAACACCCTCGTCCAGTGCATCCTCGGGGTCACCGACGATTTCAATGCCACCGGCGAACCGGCGCACCGGCGTGTCGTCACGCGCTTTAATCCACTCGTCACGCTCCCAGCTCATCAGGCACCTCCTCAATCTCGAGTTCGACCACATGCTCCGGCAGGGTCACGATTTCCTGCTCATCCCGGCCGGTGATGTACGCGATGACATGCTCACGGGCGACAAACCCGCTGACGATCTTCGGCGACGGGTGATCGTCCTGGCGCAGACGGTTGGCGAACCACCGTGCCCGCGCCTTGTCGAGGGTCCAGCTGTACCCCTGTAGCGCATCGTCGAAGCGGTAGCCGCGGTAGATGCGGGTCATCGGGAGCAGCCCGCCTTTCTCCGGCGGGAGGTCGAACACGCACCGCACGTCCTCGTCCGACATCATCTCCCTGCCTTCACGGTCAGCGGTAAAGGCTTCCCGCCACTCGCCCATGTTCTGCCAGGAGTTCTCAGTGTCCGACCACACCTGACCTAGAAGATCCCAATACCGGGGTCCGTCCAGACGCCAGCTGATGTCGAGGAACGCGTCGATCCGGTACGGGCGTTCATGGAGCCACACGTAGCTGCGCCAGTCGCACTTGTTTTTAGCTTTCTTCAACGCCGCCTTTTTCTGCTTGAACTGGGCATTGACGAAAGCGTTCATCGACGGGGTGTGGACGATGCTGAACACCAGCGGGTGCTTGATGGACGGTCCGAACGGCCCATCCCTGTCGATGTACAGCGCCAGCGCTGGGTCCAATTCCTCCTGGGTTCGCAGCAACTTCTCCAAGTCATTCAAGGTGTTGCGTTTTGCAACAGTCACTTCTCCCACATCCTCTCTATGGTCATCGCTGTGCGGCGGGCCTCGGCGATCACGTTCGCGGTGCTGTTAACGACTTCCTCCATAAGCCCATCTTCAATCTGCTCACGGAGGTAGTCACGAACCTCAGTCGGCATCTTGCTGCTCAACTTGATACCCAGGTGCAGGGCCTCCGCGAAACGACCACTGATCGCCTCCGCGGGAAGCTGCTCCCACAGCCCGACCGCCACCTTGCCGCACTCCCGCACCATCGACGCGACGCGGATAGCCCTGATGCCTTCCCTATTGGCGGCGCTGATGTACGCCACCTCTTTCCGGTTTGAGCGTTGCGATGGCGGCAGATCGCTCTCGTCATCCACTGGGGCTTCCGCGGACCACGCTGAACTGCCGAACACCACCTCGACTGCGCCGTGAACGATGCACAAAGCCATGATCATGTCGGCAACCCGATCCTTGGCGTCAGGATCGCTGGGCATCTGCTCAAACCCGGCGAAGAACTCCTTGTCACGTTCATCCATGACGATGACGAACGGAGCGAAGTCCTCTTTGCCTCTCAGGGATAACGTCGAGAGCTCGATGAACTGCTGCGCCTTTTTCAGTATTTCCATACGGCTTAAACTCCTGTAAGTTAAAGGTGCCCAAAAGGCACCTGCTTTCGTGGGGAAAGTGGACGATTGGCCCCGGACTGCTGCCAGTCCGGGGCCTCTCGCTTTCTAGCCGTGTTGCGTTATGCAACACGTCGCCGGCATCATCATCCGGCCTTCTTGATCGGCATGACCAGGTGAAGCGCATCGGTGAGGTCAGAGATCACTACCGGCGACGTCGGCGACGTGACGCCGAGTATCACCAGCTTCGATGCGAGTCCTCGCAGGCAGTCAATCAGGAACTTCGTTGAGATGCTGACCGACACTGGTTCGGTGAACTCGTTCTGCACGGTCTGATACAGATTGACCTTCTGCTCAGTCCGAATGTCACTGTCACCGTTCTCACAGACAACGATCATCGAATCGCCGCCGACGGTGAGGGTGGTTTCGGTTCCGCTGATTGCCTTGAGTAGTTGTTCGCGGTCGAACACCACCTTGAGGGGCTGATCTTCCGGTATGAGCTTCCGCCAGTTAGGGAAGTCCACATCGGCCATCGGGCTGGTGCAACTGCGGCCGGTTGACCGTAGCTGCACCCAGGGCTGATCTTTCACCGTGCCCGCCTCGACGAACACCGCCGTGTTCGTTTTAGCGAACGCCCGCAGTGACGCCGAGTTGACCTGACCGGTAAAACCGGACTTGCCGTAGGTCACGCGAGACAGCCTGTGACGGTCCGTGCTGACCATCGTTCCGTTGTCGAACGCAATGTTCTTCAACACGGGAAGGTTGTCGTCGGTCCCGACAGAGGTCAACACTTGATTCAGGTTGCTGGGCATCAGCACCCCAAAACCCTTCCCGGCGAAATACGGCCACTCGGGGAAGTCCACCGTGCTACTGGCTGACCGGATCGTCACCTTGCGCTCGGAGGACTCCAGCGTCAAGTCCTCGTCGTTGATGGTGATGGTGAGTGACCCTTCCAGCGATTTCAGCGCATCGAGCAGCTTGCTTGCCGCCACCGTGATGCTGATTTGGTCCCCGCCGATCGCGGGAACTACCGACTCCCGGTACTGATCGTCGCTGACACGCCGCACGACGACGGCACCGATCACCGCGGTGATCTGAATGACGGCGGACGTCGGTTCGACGGTAGGCATCCTGTTCAGCCAGGTAACCTCCTTGGCGAGCTTGTCGGCGGCAACTCTCAATTCCTTTGACACTTGTTTTCCCTTCGGTTGGGTGTTGCGTTTTGCAACAGAGCAGCGCTCTGGTGCGGTTGACCTGGACGGCCATTACCCGCCACCAGCCGAGAAGACTGGTGGCGGGGCAAAGCGGCCCAGCGTCAGACGAGACAGATCCCGTCAGACGCCCCCGCTGCCTGAGCGTCGGGGGCGGCGACGAACAGCCAGCAGACGAGGGCAGTCAGGATAGTTCCCAGGATCAGGAACCCCCTCATGCGACGGCCTTCTTGG
>CAJBME010000181.1 GCA_903954065.1 uncultured bacterium | reverse complement strand
TGCTCGAAATCCCGGCCTGAAGCAGGGTCCCAGCCACATAAAAAAGCGCGGCGGACGCACCGTGACGTGCAGTGAAAAACCTCGCTAAAAGCAGGATTCATGAGGAGGCGGCGGGGTGTGGCCATGAACTAGAGTAAGCAACAGAACACAACTCTCAACTGTTTTTTACTGTTCTTTTGAAAGCTTTATGAGGGTCGTTTCCTTTGGCGTCGCGATTGAGTGTAAGTGGGTGTCTGCGATTGAGGAGGGGCGGAGTGGGTGTCTGCGATTGAGAAGGGGCGAGTGAGTGGGTGTCTGCGATTGAGGGGGGGGGCGGGGGCGAGTGGGTGGAGGGTTGTATTCTTTCGGGATGATTTCTGTTTCTTGGGGCGGTCCTCGCTGATACAAGCAGGTTCTGTCACGCGACGGTCTGATTTCACCCCTTACTCTCACCCCCTGATTAACTGTTCATATGTTCGAAATGCATTCTATGTCCTTGATGTCCCGTCCCCGGTTTTCGTTGCGATGGTCTTCTTCGGCGTTGGCGGTGATGGCGTCGTGTTTTGTGACGACGGGGGCGGTTTTTGCGGCCAAGGATGTCACGGATGTGACGGCTCGGGTGACGGCGGCGATCAAGGATGAAAGTCTTTCGATTTCAGCGAGCAACGACATGTTTGGGGACACGGCGCAGGGGGTTCCCAAGAAGTTAACGGTGGAATATCAGGCGGGTGACGAGAAGCTGACGGGTGAGGCGGACGAAGGTGGGCGGCTTGCTATTGCGGCGCCGGCGGGCCGGAAGCTGATTATTTTGAAAGCGACCTATGGGCCGGCGGACGGATCAACGCCGGTTTCTGCGGCTTCGCTGGTGGAGTCCCCGGGCGAGGTGTTGGCGGTGCTGCCGGGGTTCAAAGTGGATCATGTCTTGCAGGCTGACGGTGCCCGTCATGGATCGTGGATTTGTCTGGCCAATGATCCTCGGGGTCGCTTGCTCTTGGGTGGGCAGGGGGGGCAGCCGGTGACCCGGGTCACGCTGGAGAACGGTCGGAGTGTGAAGGAGGAAATTTTGTCGATTCCGATCACGGAGGCGATGGGAATGCTTTTTGTTGATGATGTGTTGTATATTAACGGGAGCGGCAGCAAGGGATTTGGTCTTTACCGGTGTCGTGACTCGAAGGGAAACGACAGTTACGATGATGTGGAATTCCTTCGTGGGTGGGAGGGGGGATCGGGCGAGCATGGCGCGCACGGGCTGGTGTTGGGAGCGGACCGGATGTTGTATGCGGTGTGTGGAAATTTTACTGGGGTGCCGCAGGATCTAGCGGACACCTCGCCGCATCGCAATTATGGCGATGATTTGGCGTTGAAGCGTATGGAGGATGGAAATGGATTTGGTGCGGGAGCTCGGCCTCCTGGCGGTTATGTGTTGCGCATGGATCTTGACGGCAAGAATGCGGAATTGTTTTCATCGGGGCAGCGGAACAATTATGACATTGCCTTCAATGCGGACGGCGAGTTGTTTGGTTTTGACAGCGACATGGAGTGGGACTGGGGCACTCCGTGGTACCGGCCGGTGCGGGCGTTTCATATGGTACGCGGCGGCGACCATGGGTATCGTGAAGGCAGCGCCAAGTGGCCTGAGCATTATGCGGACGGACTGCCTGCGGTGGTCAACATTGGCATTGGATGTCCGACGGGTGTTGTTTTTGGCACGAACGGCAAATTCCCCCGTAAATATCAAAAGGCCTTTTACATGTGCGACTGGACGTATGGCCGCTTGATGGCGGTGCATCTTGATCCCTCGGGCGCCAGTTACGGAGGATCATGGGAGAACTTTGTGGCCCCCAAATCGTTGAAAGCTAAAAGCGGCAAAGTCCCGCTGAATCTGACGGATGTTTTGATTGGCGCCGATGGATCGATGTATTTCACGGTGGGCGGACGCGGCACCCAGGCCCATCTTTTTCGTGTCACGTACGTCGGTGATGAATCGGCTATACCATTGGAGAACAAAGAACTGCATGATGAGAAAGGCAGTAAGGCCCGCCGATTGCGCCAGCAGCTGGAGGCCATGAATGCGACTCCCGATCCGGCCACGGTCGCGGCCGCGTGGCCCCATTTGGCCGATGCTGATCATTCGATCCGCTACGCGGCTCGTCTGGCGGTCGAGCGGAATCCACTGGAGGAATGGCGGGACAAGGCGCTGCAGGAGAAGCGGCCGGATGCGGCCTTCACGGCGTTGTTAGCATTGGCGCGAGTGGGTGGATCTGATGTACAGCCGTCGATTTTCAAGGCGCTGACGGCGTTTCCTTTTTCTGAGCTGACGGGCGATCAAGTGTTGCACAAGTTGCGGGTGATGACGGTTTCGGTGGCGCGCCATGGTGTTCCGTCTGGCCCGGTGGCGGCGGCGGCGGTGGCGGATCTGGATCCGTTGTATCCGGCGGCCACGGAGGAGGTAAACCGTGAATTGTGTTCGTTGTTGTTGGCTCTGAATGCGCCGGCGGCGGTTTCGCGAACGGTGGCGTTGATGCGGGCTGCGGCTACGCAGGAGGAACAAGTCACTTATGCGATAGCGCTGCGGAATGTGTCGTCGGGATGGACAGAAAACCTACGGCGCGATTATTTTGCGTGGTGGCACGGTGGCCGGTCGCAGCAGCATCCGTTGCCGGTGGTCAAATGGTTCACGGACGCCGGGGTGAATTTTAACAATGGAGCCAGTTTTGATGGTTTCATGAACAACGCCTTGAAAGAAGCCAAGGCGACCTTGACGCCGGCTGAAGTGGCGGCTTTGGGCGACCTCACTACGGTCCGATCAGTTGTTGAGGCGCCCGTGGAAGTTCGCCCCTTGGTCAAGGAATGGAAGACTTCCGATCTAGAGCCGTTATTGCCGATGGTGGGCAAGGGGCGTCATTTCGCCCGTGGTCAGGCGGCGTTTGCTGCCGCGCAGTGCATCCTGTGCCATCGGTATGGTGATCAGGGCGGGGCGGCCGGCCCGGACCTGACCAATGTAGCCACTCGGTTTAAACGTCAGGATCTACTCGAGTCTATGACCGAGCCATCCAAAGTGGTTTCTGAGCAGTATCAGATGACAGTGTTCACCATGAAAGACGGCAGTGTTATGGCTGGACGCATCAGCCAGGAAAATGACGATACGGTTGTGGTCATGACCAACCCGTTCGACCCGTCCGCTACCACTGCGTTGCATAAGCCGGACGTCGCGGCGCGGGAACGATCCAAGGTGTCGCTGATGCCCCCCGGCCTGCTCAATACGCTGAATGAGGAGGAAATCCTCGATCTCATGGCCTATCTCGAGTCTATGGGCGATCCAAACCATCCCAACTTCAGCCAGTAGGGGGAGGGGGCGGTTTTTCCGAGCCTGACGAGGATCAACGGGGCGCCGACAAAAAAACCGCCGGTCTGCCATAGGCGGACCGGCGGGCGATGGAAAATTTCAGCTGGCCGGGAGTACACACTACTTCCGGCCAGCTGCACACACCCTCTCTTATGGTTGGAGGAAGCTTTTGAACGGCAGACCGCCGTTAGCGCCCGTGGCGGGCAGCAAGGTGAACCGATCAACGGCAGCACCGCGTCCGTCATTTCTGAGCAGAGCCCCCGCCGTGCCAGGCATGTGGCCGTTCGGGATTTGCAGTTCAGGATGATCGAAAGGAGCCTTGCGGGAGACGACGCGCGGGTCGGTGAGCGATTCCATAAACGCGACGAGGTCGTCGATTTCCGCGGAGGTGAGGCCGAGAGCGTGCATGGTGACGACGTCGGGGAAGTTCCGCTCGAAGAAGTTGCCGCCGCGATTGTAGAATTCCACGACCTCGCGGAGCGTGCGCATGCTGCCGTCGTGCATGTAGGGGGCCGTCAGGGCGATGTTGCGCAGGCCTGGGGTCTTGAAAGCGCCATTGCCGACGGCGGGGAATTGGCGAATGCCCTCGAGGGCGTCGGTGGGGATCACAATGTCTGGATTGAGGAACAATTCTTCAGCGATGGCTAGTTTTGGCGGAACTCCGATCAGGCGGCTGAATAAGTCGTTGAAGGTGGCCAGATCGATTCCGGGTTGCGAAGCCAGTTTTTTAGCGAGGAACGATTCGGAGAGGGTATTGCCGAAGGGATCGGTGCCTCCCACCGCGAGGTCTTCGGTCGTCGGAGTGACGCCGATGTTGTAGAAACCGATTTCGTAGAGGGCGGCAGCTCCGTTACCGAGAGTCATGGCTTCGACGACGGCTCCGTTTCCAGCTGGCTGCAGGAAAGTGGTGGCATTGCTGAAGGCGGGGCCGTTATGGCAGACCGAACAGTTGGCTTTACCCTGAAACAAGGTCATGCCACGTTGCTGTTGAGCATTCAGCGCTGTCGTCACCGGAGCGATCGGCTTGGTGAAGTTGTCGAACGGTGTTTGATCAGAGACGAGGGTGGCTTCGTACATCTGAACGGCCAAACCGAAGTAGAGGCTGAAATTGGCCTCCATGTGACTCCAGCTCAGGGGTTTCAGCCGGGTGGCGCGGCTGGCATTAAGCTGCGCTGCCAGATCGACCTGACCGGTCGTGCCGTTGGTTGCTTCGAGGGGCGCCTTGGCGTCGACGGGCACTGGGGCCAGGCTGTTCCACCAGGTCGGCTGGAAGGCGGCTTGGATCATCTGGCGGTAGGTCTGGGTCAGGCCTTTAACATTGCGGCGTGGATCGGCCAAGCGTCCGAGGACGCTGTCTTGGGAATGCACTTTCTGGTTGGCCAGAGCGGGGCGATCGAGCACGCGGCGACCGACCTCTTGGAAGGGGCGGCCGTGGGCCGACATTTCGAAGGAACTCAGGACTGGGCCGACGGCTTGCGAAGCCAAGCTGGATTGATGGAGGGCGACCCGCACTTCGGCGAGGCTCCCATCTGGTTGCGATTTCCACACGAACGCCTTGTTTGGATCGGAATCGGGCAAGTTGGAATCACGGAGGCCGAACGGGTTGACGCCGTTGAAGACCTGCTGAGCTCGTCCGTCCCAGAAGTTACGCACGTTGAAGACGGCATTGATGACGGAAGGAGTGTTACGCGGTTCGACGCGGCGTGTGTTTAGTCCCCCAGCCGTGAAGATGGTATCGGGTTTGAGCACGCGGATTTCATTCTTGGTCAAACGGTTAAGACCGAGAAAGTCCTCGTAAATCACCCCTTGGGAACTGGTGATGTCATTTTTGGACCAGAGCACCGCGGAATTGCGGTCTGCTGGGTCGGTCAGTTTGTGAAAGGGGAAATCGGCTGGTTGCAGCGTGTAATTGTGGCTGCCATTGCCCACTTGTAGCGTCGTGTCGATCGGGGTGGCCAGTAGTCCAGGGCTCAGCTGGTTGGTGGCACGGTTGTCGGCTCCGGCATGGAAGTGACACGAAGCGCAGGCTGTGACCCCGTCGCTGCCCACCTGCGAATCCCAGAACAAGGCCTTGCCGAGGGCAATGGCGGCTTGGCGGTCTTTGATGAACTCCAGCAGATTCGGAGGCTCAGGAATCACCGCGCCCTGCAGTGTGCCGATGGCAACAACCGGGTCGGGGACAAGTCCATTGTCGAGGGCCTCGTTGCCCTGACTCATGGCTGGGGCGGCTCCCCAAAGGGTCAGAACCAGGCTGGCGGCCAAGAGGCGCCGGGGTGGATGGTGTGGAGTAGTGTGTGTTTTCATGGGGTGTGGCATAACGCGGCGTCAAAAACCGCTGGTTCAGCACGGGATCCTTGGCGTCGCGGGTGGTGTTTTAACCGCTTCGTTACCAAAAAAAGGCTGTTCGACGTGCATTATATGAAAATTATAGTATTTTGCAACTCTTTTCTGAGACTTCTATCAAAAATCTAAAAATCACTCTTTTAATCAAATCTATTCCAAGAATTTTCTCATTTTATCATCGCATTTCTAAAAAAAGCCGATGTGAGGCTCGAGTGGAGCCTCACACCGGCGCGGGGAGGAATGGGAGGATAGAAGGGGGGTATTAGGCGGCGGGCAGGCCGTGGAGGATGGAACGGAGTGAACCGTCGCGGGTCATGCGCAGGAAGCCGTGGGCGATGTGTTCGGGGCGGGTACCGGCGGGGATGGCGCTCCAGCGGTTGGTCCGGTCATTGCCGAAGATGATCATACCGGAGTGATTGCGGAGCTGACCGTCGGCGGCGACGTCGGGGTCTTGGAGGCGGAGGGTTTGGCGGATGCTGTTGGTGTCGGCCTCGGATCCGACGACGAAATCCCAGTTGTCATGGTTGGCCACGCCTTTGTCGGCGGCGTATTCCATGAGGTCATCGACGGTATCGCGGGTCGGATCGACGCTCATCGAGATCATGCGGAATTTGCCTTTGAGTTCTTCAGTGAGCATGGCGTGGACTTGGGCCATGTGTTTGGTGGTGGCAGGGCAGATGCCACCGCAGCGGGTGTAGATGAATCCGATGAGGACTTTCTGGTCGCTGATCATGTCACTGCGGAAGCGCATGGCCTGGCCGCGGTGGTTGGTCAGGGTCACATCCGGGAACCGGTCGGTGACGCGTTCTTTGATTTGGGTTTGGTGCAGCAGGTTGGACCGTTGTCCGGTGACCTTGGAGCTGACGACGGGCACCTGGGTAGGCGCGGCCTCGAGGCGCAGGAAGCGGCGGAGGCTGATGGGTGAAGATGAGAACATGTGCTAAAGTGGTGTAAGTGTGAGGAACAGCTGATTTTGTCGATAGTGGTGGGTCCGGTCTCAGCTGAAGATGTGGGGATTGGCCTTGATGAAATCATGGGGGATCCCGGCGCACTCCTCTGGCACGGAGAACCATTCGTTATTGAGGGTGGGCGGGTGTTTGGCGCCGGTGACCGGGTCCTTGCCGCAGACCTCGAACTGTTTCATCATGCGCATGTCCTCGTGGTTGTTGTTGTGGCAATGGAAGACGAAGGGCCCACAGAATGTTCTAAAGCGCATCTGAATCTCGGCCGTGGTATTGGTGCCGAGGTGGGTCACATCGCTTTTGTAGGCCCACACCTCACGCGGCCGCACGCCGTTCATTTTGGTGATCTGGTGTGATTCGAGGTGGATATGCACTGGGTGCTCCCAGCCGCCCGAGCCGTTAGTGAGATTCCAGCGTTCGGCGGAGTTGACCAACGGATCGGCGTCCGCACGGAACGGGGAGTAGAACTCGCCGTTGATGATCCAGGCCCCATTGGAACGGCCGAGTTTAAAGTCGCGGGTGGCAACAATTTCAGACTCAGGGATTTCGTGGTGGGGCCGGAGCGGCGTATTGGCATTGATGGTAATGTCATTGCGCACAGTTCCACCGCCGACCTTGAACTTAACGAGTCGGATTGGGTTTCTGGTGTTGATTCCCTTGGGCTTGCGGCCATCGGTTTGTTCCATGATGTTCTCGAGGTAGATCTCGGAACCGGCCGGCAGCTTACTGAAGTCGACGATGACGTCGGCGCGTTTCCCTGGAGGAAGGGTGATGCGGGTCACGGTTACTGGTTTCGGCAGCAGCCAGCTGTCGTTACCGATTTGCAGCATGGAGGCGTTATTGCTCAAGCGCAGTTCATAGATCCGGGCCAGCGAGCAGCCGAGGAGGCGCAAGCGGTATTTTCGGCGCTCGACGTTCATGAATGGCTGAACCACGCCGTTGACACAAAACAGGTTACCAATGCGGCCGTCGTGATCGAGTGGATCCCAGGAAATGGTGCCGTCGAGGTTAAGCAACTGGTCAGTCAAGGCCATTGGCACGTCGTATGGAGCGTGCTCGCCGTCAGGACCGTCGATGGCTGGCAGGATGTTTTTCGCGATCAGGTCTTCTTCGAAAGGATCGGTGAAGATCGAGAAACCGGCGAGACCGTGAGCGACGTTGTGGGCCGTTACGTCATTGCCGTGGTCATGATACCACATGGTTGAGGGCGATTCGGACCAGTCTTCGGAGCCATCCGCATTGCGAGGGACGCAGTTGGGGTAGTAATAATCGCGGGTTTCGCCGTGCAGGGTGTAGAAGCAAGGGTGACCATCGGAGTGTGATGGGCTGTGCGCACCGTGGTGGTGCAGGGATGCTTCGATATCAAGGGGGTTGTGGACCCGGATGACCATGGGTTCACCCAGACGAGCGCGGAACGTCGGGCCAGGAACGAGGCCATTGAAGCCGAGGCTCGGTGTTTTGATGCCGGGAACCCATTCATGAATACACTCTTGATACGTCATCTCATAACAACGGAGCGGCTTGCGGTCCCAGTCGGGGTGGTGCGATGGGTGGGCGGGATCAAATTCAGGGGCGATGCCGTGCCAAACTTCTTTGGAGCAGAGCTTGGCTTCGGGGGAACCCGGGGCGCAGCCGAGGGCGGCATCGCGCAAACGGGGTGGCACTGGCAGCGCTTGCACGAACGGGGTGAAGGCCGGCTTCGGCAGTTTGGTGACGTCACCAGCTTCGGATTGCGAGCTTCCGAGTTTCAGGTTGAGAGCCCCAGCGGCGAGCGCGGTCCCGACCGTGCTTTTCTTGAGGAAGCGGCGGCGACTGGCATCAGCGGGTTTGGATTTCGTGGACATCGTGTGTGTAGTTCGTGTGTGGTTCGTGTGTGTGTGGTTCGCTTTCTCAAATTTGAGATCAAAGAAGCGAAAGAGATGAGACGATGCATTTTATAACCGTTCGGTTACTGATTTACCGTCGACTCGATCAGATTATGGAAAATTCTAAATTGTGCAACACCATTTTGTTACTTTTTTCAATTCAGCGCATTTTTTAGACTCGCTATAGTGAAATTGTTAAGAAGTGCGTCGCAATTTCTATAATCTGTCAGTTCTAACCAAACGTTTACCATTTGAGGCCGGATGCGGCCTATTTTCTGCATTCTCTCTTTTTCTTACAAATGACGCGGATGTCACAGGACTGTCACAGAACTGGGCACGGAGGCAGGGCAGGCTTGGAGATTAGTCATTACGGGTGGCAGGCGAGGTCAGATGCCACTGCTTATTCTATTGATTATCAGTATTATAAGCCGAGCTCTTTCGTGACTGATGACGGGATAGATCGTGGAGTGGATCGACCCATCTGGAGCGGTCATTGGGCGCTGAATGCGGTCGGGTTTGCGGGGCAGGAGGAGGGGGTGACCGATTCTTTTTTGCCGGGCGAAGTGGGCGCGGGAGGGGTGGTTGGTGGGCCGGGTTTTGGGGGTGGATTTGGGCGAAATTTTGCGGGCCTCAGGCCTCCTTTCCGCCGTTTCGTTCACCATGCGCCGCCGTGGGCGCGAGGAAGCGCCCATCTCTGGCGGGCGGCGTTTCATTCTATGGAGAGCACCCGCAGCCAATTTTTACCCGCAGATGCCCTGGCGGTGGACAGGACGGAAATGGACAGCTTGAAGATGACGATGGAGGGACGGACCTTTGATTCTCAAAAGAAAACGGAGCCCCCACTCGCCGACGCGTGGCAACGATCTGAGCCCCAACGGTGCGCCAGGCGAGAACCCAGGGCATTGCCCTCGTTGTAAGACACATCTTAAGTCAATCGGCAGAAGTGAGGAATTTCTGGTATCGAACTGGATGAGAACGGATTGTGAAGTTGGTGATACGCATGGCGGAGCATTCCACGGTGTTGCTCGTACAGGACACTACGGAGATGGATATGAGCCAGCCCCAGCGACGCATCCAAGGGGCTGGGCCTTTGGATGATTCGCCTCGCCAAGGGGCTTTCGTGCATCTGATGC
>CAJBME010000180.1 GCA_903954065.1 uncultured bacterium | reverse complement strand
GGGGCCAACGTACCCGGCTACAGTGGCGGCTTGGCCGGACGCCTCTCCGAACGTCTTTTTGGCAGGGGGCCGGATGCGAATCACCGGTTTCGTACTCGCCGACGAGGACGTCAGCGCTCCCGGGCCAAGTGTGGAAACTGGGGCCAGCGTACCCGGCCAGCGGGAAGTAAACTTCCCAGTCAAGCACTGATCCGACTCCGTCGGTTTGTGGCGCTGAAGGGGGCAATGCACAGGTGAAAAAAAACGGCCACCTACCTTTGCAGGTGTCTGCGATTCTGGCGCATTTCTTTATCACTGAACGGTTAGGCTTCCCGATTTCTCAGCGTGCTGTCGGTCTTTTCCTCGGTGAAAAGCAACCGTGTCTAATATATGGTTTTTATAGAAAAATTTCATATAAGTCTTAACTTTGGTGTTTACAAGATCTGCTAAGTATGGATATTATGAGAGGCGAAGAGGGTTGTTTTAAATTTAATTATTGTTGGCCATGTTTCGACATATTATTCCTATAAGTGAGCGCTTGGTGCAGGTGGTGGTAATGGTGAGTGGTTTAGTGGCAGTTGGTTTCGTTGAGGCTCGGGTGACGGAGCCGACGGCGATTTTCGGGAGTGTTTTCACGACCATTCAGGGCAGCGGGGTGAATGGCGGGGTGACGTATCTCGGACCGTCGCTAGTGGAGAAGCCGCTGCAGGAGGTACGATTGGAGGCGGGGCCACCGTGGCCGAACCAGCTGAAGGGTGTGGGTGCGGCGTGGGCCCCTGGCGTCTTTGATCTGCATCCGGAGGAGAACAGCCACTACATTGAAATCAAAAGCAGTCTTAACGCGGAGGTCGTGGGACTGATGAGCGATATTGTCAGCCACACTTCGAACACGCTGACGATTGCCGATGACCTTTCTGGGGTATTGCGGGGCGGCGAGGTGGTGGTGATCCGGGCGCACAAGACTTTGGAAGGGATTTTTGGGGCGACCAACCAGGCAGGGCTGGGTGGAGGTGATGCGAGCACAGCTGACTTGATTTCAATTTTGACGGAGGGTCCGAATGCGTCATTTCGAAGTTATTATTATCGTTCTGGGATTCGTCTCGGTGGGGCGGGCTGGCGTTCGAGTTCCAATCCTTTTGTGGACCAGGGCAAGACACCACTCAAGACGGGCCAAGGGCTATTGATCAAGCGCAAGCGATTGCAGCCAGTGGTATTGCGTTTGAGCGGTTATGTGAAGACCGGCGTCTGGCGGCGCTCTCTGCCTGGCGGTTACGCCTTAGTCGACCCGTTGGCTCCTTTGACGGATCAAACCCAGTCCACGCCGGTGAGTGGTCCGGCCTTCACTCTGGGGGGCACTGGCACCGGAGCGATTTCCTCGGGGCTGGGCGCGGCCCTGACTCCCGGCACGCCGCAGACGGCGGACTTGGTTTCACTGGCCGGCACCATGGCGAGTTTCTACGTGGCCACGGCGGGCGGTCTCAGCAGCGGCGGGTGGCGGCAAACGTCCAACCCGATGGCGGACAAGAAGCTGACGGTCATCCCTCCGGCCACCAGTATGCTCATCCAAAACCGCGGTCAGGACAAAAGCTGGTGGCGACCACAGCCCTTCACCGTCGGCCCACGTTAGATTTTCCACTTTTTTTTCACTCCTCTTTCCCATGAAACACCTTCTTTTTTCTGGTTGGGCCGTTCTTTTGACGGCGGTGGCTCACCTCGAAGCGGGTCCGGTTACCATTAGCTTTGGCGCGCAGCAGTATGGATCGGCTATCGGACTGGCGGATGGCACCGAGCTGCCGGTGGAGAGCCTGGTGCGGTTCGGCTACTTCAACATTCCGCTAGAGCAGGTAGAGGCGCACGGCGGCAATTTCTCACTGCTAAACGACAGTTTCATCGAGCTAGCTTCCACCCGCATTGGTTATTTTGGCGGCACGACCCAGCTGGATGACAGCGGCCAAATCGCGCAGGTGAATGAGGCCGCCAGTCCCTACGAGGAAGCGGCCGGGCTGTTTGGACACACCCTCACCTATGATCCTGACCTGCTCGGCCTGCAGGCGACACGCCATTATCTCTGGATCATGGACGCTCCGACCGCGGCCGGAGCCACCCAGTATGGATTGTTTTCCGACGCCGACTGGATCGCCCCCACCTTCGGTGAAGCCATCTACGACGTCAGTACCGTGAATCCACTGGCCACTCAAGACTTGTACTTCGCCGATCGCGGGCCGGAACAGTCGTCCATCGCTGGATTCGGGCCGCTCAATAAACTGCGCAAAGTGAATGCCACTCTCTCTCCCGTCCCCGAACCCAGCCTGACCCTGCTGGTCCTCGCCGCCACCACGGTCCTCGGCCTGCGCCGCCGCCGCCCCGTTACCACCCAGTCATGAAAACGATTTCCTGTTGTGTCGCGGCAGCATGGCTCACCGCCCTCGCCCCAGCCGCCCCCTTAACCATCACCTGGGGAGCCCAGGGACGAGGCGCCGCTCTCTCCTCATCCTCCGGTCAAGAACTGCCGCCCGGATGCCTCGTCCGCCTCGGGTTTTTCCACCAGTCATTGAACCTCATTGAGGAAGCGGCCTGGGATACGGACGCACTGGAATCGCACTTCACGGAATTAGCCCGGTCTGAAACCGGAGAATTCGACGGCAGCCAGTTCGGCATCTCGGGCAGCTTCGCCCAAACCATCATGGTGGACACCGCCGCGCTGTCCGCCGGACTGTCGCAACGGACCCTCTGCGTCTGGGCCTTCAATGCGTCCACCCCGTCCAGCGCCACCGAAACCGGCATCTTCACCAACGCCGGATGGCAAATGCACCGTGGCCAGGTAGGCGGCCTCATCTGGGACCTCAATCAGGTCGAGCCAGCCGGCATCGTGGTGGGCGCCTCCAGCCCGACCCAGTCACCCACACTGGGCGGCCAGATGAACCAGCTGGCCAGCCTGGCCGGGCTGCTCGACACATCGGACGGGGATGGTGACGGCATCGAACATCTTTTAGAAGAAGCCTTTGGCATGAACGACGCGGTGCCTGATGCCGAAATGATGCCGGCCGTGGTGGTTTTGGAGGATGAGGACCGAACGCAGCCGGGATATCGTTATCGTCGCCCAGTGGGAGGATCATCGGTCGATGGAGCTGTGTATGTGACGGGCTCTTTTCGCTACAGCGTAGAAGTCTCCGATGATTTGCAATCATGGCGCACCGAAGCGGCCGCCTGTGTCGTCCTCGAATCAGAACCCTCCGGCGAAGGATTTGAAATCGTGACGCTCTGCGCCGGCCCCGAGGCCACGACCATTCCCGAATTCTACCGCTTGAAGGTGGAACGCATCACGGGCGCTGGCACATAATGATCCGCCACCATCACCGCACACGCCATTGTTGAGCGTACGAACGCGGGGCTTGGCTCGATCCCAAAAAAAAGCGGCCCGCGCTGGCGCGGACCGCTTGGCCAAAGTCGATTCTTGGCAGAGTCGTTTTTAGCTGTAGCTGGCCTGTTGACCTTTGATGTCGCGTTTTTTCACCCATGGCATGAGTGCGCGAAGTTTGGCGCCGGTTTTTTCGATGGCGTGTTTTTCGCCTTCTTTCAGCAGCTTGTCGTAATTCTTGTAACCACCTTCGTATTCCTTGATCCATCCCTTGGCGAATTTGCCATTTTGGATGTCCTTGAGAGCGGCTTTCATGCGCTTTTTGACGCCGGCGTCGATGATTTTTGGCCCCACGGAAACGTCGCCCCACTTGGCGGTTTCAGAGATGGAGAAACGCATGCCGGCAATACCCGCTTCGTTCATGAGGTCGACGATGAGCTTGAGCTCGTGCAGACACTCGAAATACGCCATTTCTGGCGAATACCCGGCTTCGACCAGCGTCTCGAACCCGGCTTGCACCAAAGCGCTCGCGCCGCCACAAAGGACGGTCTGCTCGCCAAAAAGATCGGTCTCCGTTTCTTCTTTGAAATCGGTTTCCAAAACGCCGGCGCGCGTGCCACCGACCCCTTTGGCCCAAGCCAGAGCGATCTTCTTGGCGTCCTTACCTGGGTTTTGGTAGACCGCGATAAGCGCGGGCACACCCTTTCCTTCGGTGAACTGGCGGCGCACGATGTGGCCCGGTCCTTTGGGAGCGACCATGATCACATTCACGTCCTTGGGCGGAACGATGGTTTTGTAGTGAATCGAGAATCCGTGGGAGAAGAGCAGGGTTTTCCCCTTGGCCAAGTTTGGCTCGATATCTTTTTTGTAAGCGGCCGGCTGTTTGGTGTCGGGCAGACCGACCATGATGACGTCCGCTTTTTTCACTGCTTCCGCCGTGTCATAGACTTCAAAGCCGAGGTTTTTCGCCACTTCGCGGGACTTCGAGCCTGGGTACAGGCCGATGATGACGTGGGCGCCACTTTCTTTGAGGTTGAGAGCGTGGGCATGGCCTTGGGAGCCGAAGCCGAGCACGGCAAGCGTTTTGCCTTTGAACACGCCGAGATCGGCGTCTTTGTCAGTATAGATTTTGGCCATAATAAAGGATGGGAATGAGGGACGGGGGGCGGGAAGACTGGAGAGAGGGTCAGACCGACCCCTTTCCGGCGGCGGAGATCCGCCGGCTCGAGACTGGCACAGGGCTAGGTCGAAATGATTTTGCGGTTCAGACCACCTGCCACCGGCAGAGCGATCTTCCCGGTCCGCGTCAGGGCGTTGATCCCGAAGGTGTCCATCAGCTGGATGAATTTCTCCACTTTGCCGGAGTCACCCGTGATCTCGATGGTCAACACTTGCGGGGCCACATCAATGATCTTGCCCCGGAAAATGGTGCAGAGTTCGATGACTTCAGGACGCGTCTTGGAATCAACATTGACCTGCAGGAGGACAAGTTCGCGCTCAACGGACTCTCCCTCCCGAAAATCAATGATGGTGATGACGTCAATCAGCTTATCCAGCTGCTTGATGATTTGGTCGACAACTTTTTCATCCTGCGCGTTGACCACCAAGGTCATGCGCGAGATGGTGGGGTCGTGGCTGGGTCCGACGTTCAGCGAGTGGATATTAAATCCACGGCCGCTGAACATCCCGGACACGCGGGCCAGGACGCCAAATTTGTTTTCGACGAGGACGGAGATGGTGTGGCGGTGCATATTTCCGTGGCCTACAAGGCCGGAAAAGGGCTCCTAGACTGGCCACTACCATCCATCGGTCAACCGAAATCACCCGACAATCCGGGGCCGGGGGGTCGTAATGAATGGTGGCCGCAGATAGAGCGGCTCCGGCGTCACCCCCGCCAACAACGACCTTTCAGCCTCGCTCAAGGCGGCCACCCGGCGAGCCAGCCAGCCAGCTGACGGCTTGATCTTCAACACTTCAGGTAAACAAGGAACCTCGTCAAATGTCCACGCCAAACGACCGCCCAGGCGCCGCGCCAACGCCTCCAAAGTCATGATTTCAGGCTCCCCCTGCAATCGCCCACCCACCAACTCAGCCAGAAAAAACCCGCCGCGCCGCGCATCTCCGACCATCAATCCATCAGCCGCCAGCTCATGAGCCGTCAGCGAAGGCCATCCCAATAGAGGCACATTCTTGGCCAGAGACACCCCCAAAGCCGCCGCCAAAGCCACCCGCACGCCAGCATAACTGCCCGGCCCCGTGCCCACCACCATCAGATCCGGCTCCGCCACCGCCCAAGCCTCGCGCAGCGGAGCAAACAACAACGAATTGTGAGACCGCTCCGAACAAAACGACCACTCGCGCACCACCTCCCCGTCACGCCAAACCGCAAGGCTGGCCTGACTGGTAGAGGTCTCAAGAGCAAGAATGATCATGCAAAAGGAATCGGTCACACCGCCAAAAGAGCCAGCCCATTTTCACTCACAAAGCGGGTCCAGCGACGGTTTCTCCCCCCACCACATCCCCCGGCTCCAGACGCTCGACCCGGCGCCCGCCCTCGGCCAGCACGACCAGCCGCCACCACACCGTCTCCGGTGGCAGCAACTCGGGAAAAAGGTCCGCCCACTCGACCACACACACCCCGCCCGCCTCCAGATAGTCGTCCCAGCCGAGCCCCAGCGCTTCGCCCGCCGATCGCAGACGATAAAAATCAAAATGAAAAACCGGCCATGTCATGGTGGGCCCGGTGAATTCGTGGACGAGGGTGAACGTCGGGCTCGTAACTTCTCCGGCATAGCCGAGGCCGGCCACGAGGCCCTTAGTGACGTGCGTTTTACCGGCCCCCAGATCCCCGACGAGGGCCACCACCGCCCCGGGGCGCACCGAGGCCGCCAGCTCGCGCCCGAAGGCAACAGCCTCATCCGCAGTCATCAAAATGCGTGCCGGCGGAATCATGAGAAAGTAACATTAATCCCCTGCCACCACTCGGACCGCGGCCGGCACCGCGACCGCCAGTTCATCAGCCGTTCGCACGCACATGCCAAGCTCGCGCACCAGACCGTCCCGCAGCCCGTAAATCCACCCGTGAACCGTCACGGGCTGGCCGCGATCCCAAGCCTCCCGAACGACGGTGGTATGACACACATTGACGACCTGCTCGATGACATTGAGCTCACACAGGCGATCGACAGCAGTTTTCTCATCGGGGGCTGCGCTCAGGACCTCGGGATGTTTATCACGCACCCCTTGAACGTGCCGCAACCAATTGTCAATCAATCCCATACGTGCACCACGATAAGCGGCTAGCACCCCGCCACAGCCGTAATGGCCGCAGACGATAATGTGCTTCACCTTCAGCACATCCACCGCATATTGCATCACGGACAAACAATTAAGATCCGTGTGCACTACGACGTTGGCCACATTGCGATGCACAAAGAGTTCGCCCGGATCCATCGCCACAATTTCATTAGCGGGAACCCGGCTGTCAGAACAGCCAATCCAAAGATACTCGGGGGCCTGCTGGCGGCTGAGCCGCTCGAAAAACCCCGGATCATCAGCCCGTCGGCGTTCGGACCAGCGACGGTTGGTTTCGAGTAAAGATAAAAGCCGGTGAGCCATGTCACCATAAACCGCCATGCCTCCCGGCTCGTCAACGAATGATCCCGAACGGCCTGTGGATTATCGAGGCCGGAAGATCCAATCGATCTTACCGATCTTACCGATCAGCAGCTTTCTCGACTTTTTCAGCAGCCTTTTCCACGCCTTCAGCGGCTTTTTGCACAGCGGCATTGGCGGCGTCTTCGACTTTTTCCCCGGCGGCAGCGGCGGCGGCGGCAGCTTTATCAAACGCTTTTTTGGTACCAGCGGCGGCGTCAGCGCTGGCGTCATCGGCTTTGTCGGCGGCCGCGGAAGAAGCGGCCTTGGCAGCATCGCCGACCGCCGTGGCGGCCTTTTTACTCGCCTTCACCGCCTCATCCAGCTTGACTTCGGTCTCTGCTTTTTTCTGACAGGAGGCAAAACCTAGGGCAAGGACCGGAGCCAGAAAAAGGAGCGTGGTGCGAATGGTTGTTTTCATAGTGATAAGGCAATGACAGTGGAAGGGATACTCTTATCATCCCCGCCGCGAGTCCCCCGTCCAACCGGCATTGTTAAACCATCATGCCGTGGCGCAAAGAAAGGCCCTTGAGAGACCGGATCCATGCCGACTATCACTCCCCGCGCCCTGTCAGGCCGCGTCTTTCTTCAGGCCGTCCCGCTTCTTTTTTCGCAGGGTGGCCGGGCGCTCGCCGCGCACCGTCGTCGCATTGATGACAACCTGCCGGATGTCGTCGCGCCCCGGAACCTCGTACATCACATCCAGCATCATGCGCTCGAAAATAGAACGCAACGCGCGCGCTCCCGTTCCACGCTTGACCGCCTCCTGGGCCATAGCCCGCAAACCGTCACGGGTAATATCCAACTCAACCCCTTCCATCGCCAACAACTTGCGATATTGACGAGTGATGGCGTTGCGAGGCTCCGTGAGCACATGCATCAAATCATCCTCCGTCAACGGCTCCAGCCGCGAAATCACCGGCAGTCGGCCAATAAATTCCGGAATCAGTCCGAAATGTAACAAATCCTCGGGCTGTACACCCGACGGATCAGGCAAGTCCGACGGCGCCGGAGCATGCGCCGAGCCGAACCCCAACACCGGCTTGTTTTTCCGGCGCGCCAAAATTTGGTCGAGTCCGACAAAGGCCCCACCGCAAATAAAAAGAATCTTGTCCGTATTCACCTGAATGTACTCCTGCTGCGGATGCTTCCGCCCACCCTGCGGAGGGACATTGCAAATCGTGCCCTCCAAAATCTTGAGCAATGCCTGCTGCACCCCCTCGCCACTCACGTCGCGCGTGATCGAGACGTTCTCCGTGCGCCGCCCGATCTTGTCGATCTCGTCAATGTACACAATACCCATCTCGGCCCGCTTCACGTCAAAATCCGCATTCTGCAACAACCGCAAAATGATGTTTTCGACGTCCTCGCCGACGTACCCCGCTTCGGTCAGGGTGGTGGCATCGGCGATGGAAAATGGCACGTCCAAGACTTGAGCGAGCGTTTTCGCCAGCAATGTTTTTCCACTCCCGGTGGGCCCGATCAGCAAGAGATTGGATTTTTCAATTTCCACGTCATCGAGCATGGGAATACCAACGCGATGATTGTCATCATGCTGGAGGAGGCGTTTGTAGTGGTTGTGCACGGCGACCGAGAGCACTTTTTTGGCATGATCCTGACCGATGACGTAGGCGTCGAGGTGCCGCTTGAGCGCCTCGGGTTTTGGCAGCCGCAAATCCCGGACCACCGCCAGTTCGTCCCTCCGCGTTTCCTTCTCCAAAATATTCTTGCAGGTCGTAATGCAGGAATCACAAATGTACACCCCCGGACCAGCAATCAGTTTTCTAACTTCTGATTGGCTCTTGCCACAGAATGAACACATCGTGAGTTGGTGCGTACGGGCCATTTGATCAGTCTCCCCGCGCCACGCCTGAGTTCAAGTCCCGCCTCGCAAAATCCGACAGTGCGACGTCCCGCCTGACCGCGCCGCAACCAAACCACATCTTTGCGGTGGATGCACCTGACGCCCGGGATTTTTGGGTTAGGGTGAGCCAATCATGTCCAGCGATTTCCGCCGATTCTCCGCCGACTCTGACGGCCCCCCGCCCCGTTCCCGCCCCCGTCCTGCAGGTCCGGGCGGTCCGCCGCGGGGCCGTCCGATCAGCCCTTTTGCTCCGGAAGGAGACGAACCGGACCGGGACTCCTTCCGTGGACGTCCTCCGGAGCCACACCGCAGTGAGGAGCCTCCGCGTCCAGCGCCCCGCCCAGCGATGGCTCCGGCTCCCCTGCCGCCGCCAAGCGACTCCGCCACTTGGGCGGAACCATGGGTACAAATGAAGTACTACACCAATGCGCCCGCGGTTTTTCCACGCTTTATCGGAGCAGCTTCACGGCAGGCGCGTCCGGGTGATCTGGTCACCGTTTACGACAAGGAAGGACGCCCGTTTGGCAGTGGATTTTTTAATCCTGGCGCCCGCATTCCATTGCGCATGTTGAGCCACAGCCCCGAGCCCGCGAGCGAAGAAGCGTTGGAGCGGACCATCGACCGCGCGATCGCCCTGCGCCGGGACGTGCTCCGACTGGATGAAACCAGCGATGCCTGGCGCGCTATACACAGCGATGCCGATGCCCTAGGCGGCCTGATCGTGGACAAGTTCGCCGACGTCTTGTCAGTCGAAATCTCCAACCTCGGTGCTTGGCAGCGGCTTCCGCGCTGGCTGCCTCGCCTCCATGACGCGCTCGGCACCCGCCGAACCGTGGTTCAAGTCGATCCCGATATCGCCCGGTATGAAGGCATCAACCTGCGGCAGGCCCCGGCGCTAGAAGCCGTGAAAAACGTCCGCATCACAGAACATGGGTTGCGATACATGGTCGACTTTGCCGAAGGCCACAAAACCGGGTTCTTCTGCGACCAGCGCGACAACCGCCAACGCTTTGCCCAATGGACGCGCGGCCGCCGCGTGCTCGACCTCTGCTGCTACACCGGAGGGTTTTCCCTCGCCGCCAAAGTCACCGGCGGCGCGGCCGACGTGACCGGGGTGGACCTCGACGAAAAAGCCATCGCTCAGGCCCGCGCCAATGCCAACCTCAACCAGGCCAAAATCCGCTGGGTGCATGCCGACGCCTTCGATTACGCCCGCCAGATGCTCGCCAACAAGGAACTCTTCGGCGCCGTCGTGCTCGATCCACCGAAGTTCGTCAACAGCCGGGACGATCAGGACCTCGCCCGCCGCAAATACAACGACCTCAACGCACTCGGCGTGTGTCTGGTCGAACCAGGCGGGCTATTTGTCACCTGCTCGTGCTCCGGCCTACTCTCGGTCGAAGACTTCGAGATGCTAGTCATCGGCGCCGCCCACCGTCACGGCCGACGGCTGCAAATTCTCGATCGCACCGGCGCCGGGCCAGACCATCCAGTCATGTCCAACTGCCCGGAAAGCCGCTACCTCAAAGTGCTCTGGGCCATCGTGCGCTGAATGCCCGCGGCCGATAGCCCTCGGCCATGACTACCGCGACCGCCTCAGCGGCCGCGGACCACCTCCCAGACCGCGGCCGGAGCCGCCACCACATGATGGGCGCCCGCCGCCACGATTTCTTCACGCGATCGAAATCCCCACAACGCCCCAATCGCCGTCATGCCGGCCGCACGAGCGCAGTGCATGTCTGCCTCGCTGTCACCCAGAAAAACGCAGTCTTCCGGGCGGACACCGACTTCCGCCGCCACCGCCAACGCCCCATCCGGAGCCGGTTTCCTTGCCGTCTCCGGCCGCTGGCCGCGAATCACAGCCCAGGGCCAGCTGGGCAGCAATGCCTCAACCGTCATCCGCGTAAACCGGTCAGGCTTGTTGGAATACACCGCGATCGGCAAACCGGCCGCCACACAGGCGTCCAACAAACCGGCAATTCCTTCATAAGGCCGGGTCTTGAACCGCCACCTGCGCTCATAGACCGCCAGATACGCGTGATACACCGCATCCACCGTCACCGCATCCCGCGCCTGCGCGGCCGGTACCGCGCGCTGCGCCAGCATCTGCGCTCCGTCACCGATTTTAAGCCGGTATCCATCAAGGGAATGCACCGGAAACCCGAACGACCGCAACGCATCATTCATGGAATCGGCCAGATCCTCGAGGGTGTCGAGCAAGGTACCATCAAGATCAAAGAGAAGCAGCGCAGGCATCGGGGTATTTAAAAAAATCAGGCGCCGCGGGACGTATAAACCACGAGCGGCCGCGAGGGGGGCAGCTGGAGCGGGAGTTCTGGGTGGGCCGCCAGACTCGGCGCGGGCGCGACCAACGGCAGACCGGCCTCGAGTTTTGCATTGGCGGCGCGGACCAGCGCCAGCTCGGCCTCGAGGGTCAGCCGGAACCGCTCATGGTCCGACTGCTGCTGGCGCAAACCCGCCAGTTCCTGCTCAAGCTGACTGACTTTTTCCCCGGCCAAATCGTCTTCTCGGTCGTGAGCGACCGGATCGGGACGGATTTCAGCCCGCCACCGCTCTTCAGATTCTTCATGCTGGCGGCGCAAAGCCTGCAATTCCCGCTCCAGCTCGATCAGGCGTTCGTCCTTCTCATCGTGTTCGACGTCTTGATCGGCGCGACCGGCCGCGTGGGCGGCGCGCAAAGAATCCAACTCTTCCTGCGCCACCAGCAGGTCTTCCTGAAGCTTGAGCCGAGCCGCCTCGCTGGAAGCCAGATCGCGGTCGAGTCGGACCAGCCGCCGCCGTTCGGCCGCGGCGTCAGCCGCGGCCGCGACAGTAGCGCCGGAAACGGCCGCCGCCGGACCAGCCGCCGCCGCAGAAGACGCCGTCAGGGCGGCCTGCCACTCATGCCGCTCTTGCTCTGCGACCGCCAGCTGCCGGGTCGCCGCTTCCAGACGAGCTTCACACTCACGAAGTTTCGCCGTAGCCGCCTCCAAGGCGGCCGCTTCTTCCGAGCCGGACGCCAGAGGCGCCGACGCCGGCGCCTGCGCGGCGAGCACCACCAGTTCGGCCAGTTCAGCTTGTGCCACCGTCAAGGCCTCTTCCAGCTGCCGCCGCCCTGCCGCCGCCTCAGCCAGATCAGCACTCAACCGACGCCTTTCTTCCTGCCAAGCCTCCATCTCAAGCGCCTCATCCGCCTCATCCGCCTCATCCGCCTCATCCGCCTCATCCGCCTCATCCGCCTCATCCGCCCCGGCCTGCACACGCGCCTCCAAGGCGCTCCGCTCACCTTCAACCACCGCCAGCTGGCGGCGCGTTTCGGCCAGACCAGCCTCAAGTTCATCAATCCGCACATCCTTGGTGGCCTGCTCCAGCTCCCGTTCCGCATAAATGGAATCACGCGCGGCCTGCAAGGCGCCCAGTTCCTCCCGGGCCAGCACTAATTCCTGCTGCAATTGCAACCGGGACGCCTCGCTCATGGCAAGATCGCGGTCCAGACGGACCAACCGCCGCCGCTCAGCCTCGGCCTCTGCTGCCGTCATCGTCAAAACCGATTCCTGCTCGGCCCGTCCGGCCACCGCATGCGCCAGCTCGCTCTCCAGACTGCTGCGCGCCTGCTCGGTATCGCTCTGCTGACGCCGCAACGCAGCCAGCTGCTGGGCCACCACCGCCCGCTCCCGCTCGGACGCCTCCAGCGCCAGACGGGCCGCCGCCGCGGCCGCCGCCTCACGCGCCACCAGCTCAGCGGATGGCGCCTCGCCCGCAGGCCGATCAACCAGAAAGGCATGCTGGCAGAGCTCGGCGTACAATCCCTCAGGACGGGACAACAACTCCTCGTGCGTGCCATGCTCCACCACCTGCCCGCGGTCGAGCACATAAATACGATGCGCATGCCGCACGGTGCTCAGTCGGTGGGCAATGACAAAACTCGTCCGCCCTTGCATCAAACGGTCGAGCGCCTGCTGAATCTGCCGCTCGGTTTCGGTATCGACGCTGGCCGTCGCTTCATCGAGCAGGAGAATCGGCGGATTTTTCAACAAGGCGCGAGCGATGCTGACGCGTTGTTTTTCACCCACGCTGAGCCTCACGCCACGCTCGCCGACTTCGGTTTCCAGCTGCTGGGGCAGGCGTTGGACAAATTCTTTGGCATTAGCTGCCTCCAGCGCATTCCACAGCTCAAACGTGGTCGCTTTCGGATGGGCCAGAAGAAGGTTTTCCCGAATGGTACCGTTAAAGAGGAAACTTTCCTGCGTGACGTAACCGATGGCTCCGCGCAGGCTTGACTTGGTGATATCGCGAATGGAATGGCCGTCGAGAAGAATGTCCCCGCCGCCCGTTTTCGGCAGCTCATAGAACCGGCATAGCAGGTTGATGATGGTTGATTTACCGGCCCCTGTTGGTCCGACCAGAGCGATGGTCTCGCCCGGCCGGGCCTCGATGGAAACCCCGGTCAAAGTGGCCAGGCGTTCGTTGTAAGCGAATGAAACACCGCGATACTCGACATGACCGCGGACCGGCTGCTGGACTTGATGACCGCCTTCATCGTCCAGCGATTCCTCCTCCTCTTCGTCCAGAATGTCAAAGACCCGCTCCGCGGCCGCACGGCCAGCTTGAAAGATCTGATTTAAGCTGTGCAGGCGGCCGATCGGTTCATAGACCAGCCCGAGGGTCACCAAAAACGCGGTCAACTCGCCCTTGGTCATGTTTCCAGCCAGCATTTCACGCCCGCCAAACCACAAAACCAACACCGACCCCGTGGCCCCAACAAACATCATCGTCGGGTTATAAAACGACCACGCCTTCATCACCTTCAAGGTCGCCGTACGCAACCGACCACTGGCCGCATTAAAACGACCGTGCTCTGCTTCCTCCCGAGTATAGGCCTTGATCTGGCGGATCCCGCCCACGTTGTCCATCAACAACGAATTCATGGCACTGGTCGCCTGCCGCACCCCACGATACCGCTGGCGCGCCGTCAGCGTGTAAAAAAGCGCGCCCGCAGCCAGAAATGGCAACGGCAGCAACGCAATCACCCCCAGCCGGACGTCGAGCTGGAAAAGCAAAATACTGAACGCCACCACCTGGATGATCGCCACTAATCCCTGCTCAATTCCATCAATGAGCACCCGCTCGACCGCCGTCACATCCTCCGCCACCGTCGTCATAATGTCCCCTGTCGGACGACCATCAAACCACGGCAGCGGCAACCGCTGCAGCCGCGCATACAAATCACTGCGCAAATCATAGATTACTTTCTGCTCGAACGAGTTGTTCAGAAAAATCCGCAGACCATTGAGCAGGTCCCGCGCAAAATACGCACCCAGCGTCATCAAGACCCAGAACCCGAGAAGATCACCCCGGCCCTGCGGGATGACCACATCCATGATTTGCTGCACAGCCTTGGGAAAAACCAGCCCGCACAGCACCGCGGCAATGGCGCAACCCAGCGTGGAAGCAGCGAGCAATGGATACCGCCGGACCCAGGCGAAGACTCGGAAAATGTTGTTCATGCAGGGGAACCCGAAATGCGGGAAAAAAGGAACTTAACCAGCCCCGTGGCATTTTCATCGATGATTTCTCGTCATCAACCCGACCCCACTCAGCCCACCCGACGCTCGTCCAGAAACACACCCCCAGCCCCAGCCCTTACTCGCCCGGACTTCCGCGGCCAGACTCCCATTCCGCGACCATCGGCCTCGGCCTACGGGCCACAAAACTCAAGGAACGAGGCCCCAAGCCGACCGAATTATGACTGGTTAGATTTCGGTTCTTCAGGATCGACCGGTGCCGCCGGAGGCAGCGGGGCCTCAGGCTCGCCCATCGAGAGAAAGGCGACTCCACCACCGGTGCTGGCCCCGGTCATGGTGCCTCCATAACTCGAGCCCGAAGCGCTGCCGGTGCCCAGCGCCTGCGTCGGCGCGGCCAGTGGCGGACGGGCCGGAGCCGGAGCCGGAGCCGCCGAAACCGCGCCGCCCATGATCTTCATCAGAAACTGTTCGAACGCCTGCAGATTGGTGGTGGAGCGGAACATGTTGTTCAGCACCTCTTGCTTGATCTGAATCATCAGCCCTTCAAACAGCGAGAAGGCTTCTTTTTTGTACTCAATCAGCGGGTCTTTCTGACCAATGGCCATCCAGTGAGCCCCCTCGCGCAGTCCGTCCATGGTGTACAAATGATCTTGCCACTGACGATCAATGGCATTGAGGACGATGTAACGCTCGAGTTCACGCGCCCCATCCTCATGCTCACCCTTCATTTTCTCCTCATACAGCGCGCGCACTCGCGCCACAATAAACTCGGCACTCGCTGTGGCGTCGCGCGACTCGAATTGCGCCTCCTCCTTGCTCAGACGAATCGGGAAAGTGACGTTCACCCAGTGCAACAACGCGTCATGATCAACCATTCCGGCTTCGCCTGCCGTCGTTAGCTCCTGCACCTTGGCCGGCACGGCCTGCTCCAGCGCCTCCATAACCAAAACCCGAGGGTTATCCGACTCCAGCACCTCGTTGCGATAACCATATACCACTTCGCGCTGCTGGTTCATCACGTTGTCGTAATCAAGCACGCGCTTGCGCCACGTGTAGTTGCGCGTCTCCACCTTCTTCTGCGCCGACTCGATCGACCGGTTCAACCATGGATGCTCCAGCTCTTGGCCGTCCTCCAAACCAAAACGCTCCATCATCTTCGTCATGCGCTCAGCCGCCCCGAAATTGAGCATCAACTTGTCTTCAAAACTGATGAAAAAGATGCTTTCTCCCGGATCCCCCTGACGGGCGCAGCGACCGCGCAACTGACGATCCGTGCGCCGGGATTCATGGCGCTCGGTACCGACCACCATCAACCCGCCAAGTTCGGCCACACCAGCCCCCAGCTTGATGTCCGTCCCCCGCCCAGCCATGTTCGTCGATACTGTGACCGCCCCTTTCTGACCGGCCGCGGCCACAATCTGCGCTTCCTGCTGGTGAAATTTCGCGTTGAGCACCGTATGCGGGATTTTTTCGCGCTTCAGCATGCGTGAGACCAGCTCCGAGGCCTCGACACTGGCCGTTCCCAACAACACAGGCTGGCCTTTCTCATGCCGCTCCTTCACGAACTGAATGACCGCATTGTATTTTTCACGCTGGGTCTTGTAAATTTTATCGTTGGAATCATTGCGCTGAATTTTGCGATTCTGCGGAATAACCAGCAAATCAAGGCGATAGATATCGTGAAACTCGGAAGCATCCGTCTCCGCCGTGCCCGTCATGCCCGACAACTTCGAGTACAAACGGAAATAATTCTGAATGGTGATCGTCGCCAGTGTCTGCGTTTCTTTGTCGATTTTAACGCCTTCCTTGGCTTCGACAGCCTGATGCAACCCGTCAGACCAACGGCGACCGGGCATGGCGCGGCCGGTATTTTCGTCGAGAATGATGACTTTAGGATCGCCTGATGGTTCTTCCCCTTCGCGTTGCATGACGCCGACCATGTAATGGACGTCGCGCTCATAGAGGCAGTAAGCTTTGAGCAGCTGCGCAATATTGTGCATGCGCTGCGCTTGCTGGTCCATACTCGCCTGCAGCGCTTCACGACGCTGGTTTTTCTCGTCGCGAGTCAGGCCGGCGTCGCCTTCGATCTCTGACAATCCGGTCGCCAGATCGGGCAGAACAAAGGCATCAGGGTCATTAGGATCCAGATAAGAACTGCCTTTTTCGGTGTGGTCGGCATCATGCGCTTTTTCGTCGACGGCGAAGAAGAGGGTCTCTTTAAATTGGAAGAGTTCCTTCTTTTGTGTGTCCTGATAAAACGACAGTTCGGCTTTTTCCATGGCGCGCCGCAGTTCCGGCTCCTCCATGGCGCGCATCACCTGTTTGTGACGCGGCTGACCCAATTTGACTTTATAGAACAGGCGACCGGCTTCTTCGGTCTGTTTCTGTTCATGCATCTGCCAAGCTTCACCGGCGATCTCGTTCAACAGGGCGTTCTGCGCCTTGACCAACCGCTCGATATGCGGCTTCCAGACGTCGTATTGGTGGGAGTCATGGGTGACCGGTCCGGAAATGATGAGCGGGGTGCGAGCTTCATCGATCAAGACGGAATCAACCTCGTCCACAATGGCAAAATAATGCCCGCGCTGCACTTGGTCGCCCTTGCTGCCCGCCATGCCGTTGTCACGAAGATAGTCGAAACCAAATTCTGAATTGGTTCCATACGTGATGTCAGCCGTGTAAATTTGACGGCGCAAAAATGGCGGCTGGTCGTTCTGGATGCAGCCCACCGTCAATCCCAGGAACGAATAAAGAGCCCCCATCCACTCAGAGTCGCGGCGGGCCAGATAATCATTCACCGTCACCAAATGCACCCCGCGGCCGGTCAGTGCATTCAAATACACCGGCAAGGTCGCCACCAACGTTTTACCTTCACCCGTGGCCATTTCCGCAATGCGCCCGCGATGAAGCGCAATGCCGCCAATCAACTGCACGTCAAAATGAACCATCTCCCACTTCAACGGCTGGTCACACACCGTGATGGTGCGACCACACATCCTCCGCGCCGCATTCTTCACCACCGCAAACGCTTCCGGTAGGATCTCTTCCAGCCGCTCCTGCAAACGATCAAAATCCTCAATCTGCGAAAGCTCGGCTTTCCACGCGAGCGTCTTCTGCGCCAGAGCTTCATCAGGAAGCGCCTGCAGGGACGCCTCAAAAGCGTTGATCTTTTTGACCAACGGCCAGATGCGTTTGAGCTCACGCTGGTTGCGCGTGCCGATGATCTTGCGAAGAACCCACTGAATCATAAAATTAAGAAAGCGTCAAAAGAGGAGAGGACTCGCATCATGGCGCGAATACAAGGAAAGGCAAGAGCAGCAGCAGGGCGCGCC
>CAJBME010000179.1 GCA_903954065.1 uncultured bacterium | reverse complement strand
CGGTCGGACCAAGCTTCAAGTGGTACAACTACCCACAATACCCATCCACCATCGACAACCAGTATGAAGCTGGTTTGGAAGCTTTCGCTTCCCCAATCGATAAGCTCGCTCTGAGCGCCGGTGCCTTCTACGAATTCGAATCAGAAGCCTGGTATTTCCAAGTGGATGCCAACTACACCATTGCCGTCAACGACATGATCAGCCTCGTCCCAGGCGTGACCGTCTCGTACATCGACGTCGACAGCGCTGATTTCGCCCTCGACCTGAGCGGCCTCAATCACACCTCGCTGTACCTCAAGGCCCCAATCAAACTGGCCGCGAACGTCACTCTGACCCCGTACATCGCCGGCAACATTCCTCTCGGCGACTTGGATGACACCCAGGACGAGCGCATCTTCGGTGGCGCCTCCCTGTCGGTCTCTTTCTAAGACCCGTCAGAAATCAATTCGAAAAAAACCTTCCGGTCCTCGTGGCCGGGAGGTTTTTTTATGTGGCGCCCGGGCCGTGAACCCGCCATGGAGAAGAAGGAGTTTGACCCATGCAAGTGGCCAAGGTGCTGATTGACGGGCCGCGGGAGTTGATTTTCGACTACGCGATACCGGCGGAGCTGGCGGGCGCGGTGCACGCCGGGAGTCGTGTGCGCATTCCCCTCGGCCCGCGCCGGGCCACGGGTACGGTCACGGAGGTCGTCGCGGAGCCGAACCCGGGATCACCCGCCGCTGAGTTCACGATCAAACCACTTCTGGGCCTGATTGGCGGCCAAGCGGCAGTTCCACCCGCCCTGTTGCGGCTGGCCCGCTGGCTGGCTGATTATTACATGGCCCCGCTGGAACAGGTCATGCGCAGCCTGCTGCCCGTGTCGGTGCGGGCGGAAAAGACGGGATTCCGCACACGCAAAATCCTGCGACTGCCCGACGTCTTCACCCCGGAACAGCAGTCCCTCATGGCCTCCTTGCCGTCGAAAGCACCCCGCCAAGCCGACGTCCTGACCGCACTCCGCAACGCCCCCGCCGACACCCCAATCCTGCTCTCCGACTTCCCCGCCGCCACCGTCAAAGCCTTGTCATCCAAAGGTCTCGTTCTAGTGGAAGACGCCACCATGGAAAGGGATCCTCATGCCGGCGACACCTCCAGCCTACTGCCTAGTCAGCCGCTCGTACTCAATAACGACCAGTTGCAGGCCGTGCAGGCCATCACCGCCGCCATCGACGCCCCTACCACCAGCCGCCCAATCCTCCTCTTCGGCGTGACCGGCAGTGGCAAAACAGAGGTCTACCTGCAAAGCGTGCGCCATGCCATCGATCGCGGCCTCACCGCCCTCATCCTCGTCCCCGAAATCTCCCTGACCCCGCAAACGGTCGAACGCTTTCGCAGCCGGTTTGCCGCCCTCTCATCCGGCGTGGCCGTCCTCCACAGCCACCTCGCCGACGGCGAACGCCACGATGAATGGCACCGCATCGCCCGCAGCGGCGCCCGCATCGTCATCGGAGCCCGCAGCGCCATCTTCGCCCCGCTGGAGGCCCTAGGCTTGATCATCGTCGATGAGGAACATGAGGCCAGCTACAAACAAGACTCCGTCCCCCGCTATCAGGGACGGGACGTGGCCGTCATGCGCGCCCACCTCGAGGGCTGCGCCGTCCTACTCGGCAGCGCCACCCCCAGCCTCGAAAGCTGGCGCAACACCCAGACCGGCAAATACCAGCTAGTCACCCTCCCGCAACGCGTAGACGACCGCCGACTGCCTCTGGTCCGCGTCGTGGACATGAGAATGGAAAAACCCGCCGTCAAAGGCGCTCCCATGATCCTTTCGGAACACTTGCGCATCGCCATTGATGCCCGTCTCCAACGATCAGAACAAACCATCCTCTTTCTCAACCGCCGCGGCTATGCCGGCTCGGTGCAATGCCCGTCCTGCGGCCATGTCGTCCACTGCCCCCACTGCAGCGTCTCTCTCGTTTACCACAAAACCGAGGATAAATTGCTCTGCCACCTCTGCGGGCATCGCCGCCTGCCCCTCCGAACCTGCCCAGAATGCCAGGCCCCAGCCATCCGCCTCGCCGGCTACGGAACCCAACGGGTCGAAGAAACTCTCCGCCGCGTCTTCCCCACCGCCCGCACCGCCCGCATCGATACCGATACCATGGGCCGCAAAAACGAGCTTCGCGACACTCTCAACGCCTTCAAAGCCAGACAACTGGACCTCCTGATCGGCACGCAAATGATCGCCAAAGGTCTGGATTTTCCAGGGGTCACCCTCGTAGGAATCTTGCACGCGGACCTGGGCCTCCATATCCCCGATTTTCGCGCCGGTGAACGCACCTTCCAACTCCTGACCCAAGTGGCCGGTCGCGCCGGCCGCGGCGACATCTCAGGCGAGGTCATCATCCAAACCTACGCCCCACACCACCCGTCCATCCAGTTCGCCCGCCACACCGACTTCACCGGCTACGCCGCTCAAGAATTGGAAATGCGCCAAGTGCTCGGCTTCCCTCCCTGCGGTCATGTCCTCCTCCTGACCACCCGCTCGGAAAATGAGGAATTGGCACGCTTCACCGTGGAAAACCTCCACCTCCGCCTCGCCAAATCCCCACCCGAAGGCGTCATCGTCAATCATCCAGCCCCCTCCCCCCTCCAACGCGCCGAAAAACACTACCGCTACCAACTCCTCCTCCAAGGCCCGTCCACTCGACGCCTCACCACCCACCTGCGCTCCATCCTCCACTCCATGACCTTCCCCAAAGAAGTCTACCTGGTGGTAGATGTCGATCCATTCTCCCTCTCCTGATCAAAGAAGGCCCATCACTCAACGCTTCCGGCTATGCCGAAAGCGCTTGACCCCGCGCGAGCTCGCCTTGTGCTGCAAAGCATACAAACGACGACGCTCTTCCTCCGCCGTCAGCTTGGACGCCCCCTCCTCGACAGCCTCCGGCCCCGATGTGTCCAATGGCCCCGCCCCCACCACCGCTTCCGATGGAGGTAATACGATAGTATCACCAGCTTTCACCTCACCCGTCACTTCACTCGTCACTTCACTCGTCACTTCACTCGTCACTTCACTCGTCACTTCACTCGTCACTTCACTCGTCACTTCACTCGTCACTTCACCCGTCGCTTCACCCGTCGCTTCACTCGTCGCTTCACTCGTCGCCTCATCTTTCGCGGCATCCGTCACCTCATCTTTCGCGGCATCCGTCGCCTCATCTTTCGCCGCACCCGTCACTGCATTTTTCACCTCATCCGCCGCACTTTCCGACTGATTCACCGAGGAGGGAAGCGGAGTAGGTGCAGCGGATGGAGCGGTGATGGGAGTATCCGTTTCTGGAGAGGAGGCAGGAGAAGCGGACGGGGGCCGGACAGGGTCACGGGTCACGTCTTCGGCCAGCAAAAGAGCCATGGCTTCTTGGGCCTGCGTTTCTTGGGCCACCTCATCGACCGACGGGGAGAGCGCGGACACGGATTCTTTATTCTCGGTCGGTCTGGATGATTTTTCCGCCGGAAGGAGGGCGGCCAGCACCGAAGCTGTGGCCCACAAGGCCAGCGGAGGAACGGGGGCCACCCACCACTGGTCGTGAACAAACACCAGGAGCAGTCCCAGCCCGAGCGCGAGCATCCCTCCCACCGCAAAGACCGGCAACCAACGGCGGGGACTCAGCAACAACAAACTGCCCAGCGCAATGAGGCCAGCCCAGCCGCCCCATTGGTGCGACAAGGGCGGCTCCCGCAGGTGCATTCCAGCCAGCGAAGCAGAGAGAGCGCGCGCCATGACTTCCGCTTCAGTCCACTCGCCTGCCGCCGCCCCACCCACCTGAAAACGCGGCGTATTTTCACCCGCCTCCCCCAGCACCACCAACGCGCCTTCGACAGCGCGCAGCGCGTCCATCTCCTCGGTTCTGCCCGCCAACAATTTGGCATCGCGATCGAGATCCAACAACAACACCCCGGCATCCACCCGGCGCAACGGCGGAGTCAGCCGGGTGGAAAGCGCGAGTCGCCCGCCCGCATCCACCGGTATCTTCACCGAAGCCCCCACCGACAGATGATGACTGGGAGAAAGCGACACTTCGGCAGGAGCGACATTGAACCATCCCGCCAGTGCCTGCACGACAAACGAAGGCACAATCTGCCCGTCCCGACGCGCCACCAGCGGAACCATCAACGCACTACCACGGCGCACCACCCCCTCGCCCAATTCAATGCGCGTGAAACCAACCGCCTTGCCGCCGCGCAATTCGTCAATTGGCATCTGGCCAGCCGCCGCAAACTCAGGAATTTGGGACACATCCACTCCTTCCGCCGAGACCGGACCAAGCCCCGCCCATGCGCCACCCCCGCCCGCCGGATCCATCCCCGCCCCCAGCCCAGCCTGCAACGTGCACGCCAACACCCCGCGCGGCAAAAGCGCAATGCGCTCGGCCAGCGTGGCCGCATCCAATGACTCCACCCCAGGCCACGCCAATAACGATTGCACCGCCACCGCCCGCGGCTGCCGCCGAATTAAACTCTCAAAAATCAAAGCATAATCAAGCGGCGCCGGCGGCCAGCTCTCAAAGGGCAAATCACCACGCCGTAACTCAACCAATACCACCGGAGGAACCGGCGCCACCGGACCCTGAAAACGCTGGAATCGCTCCAAAACCAATCGCTCCCAATCATCAAATGTCCCGCGCGCCTGCTCGCGCTGCAGGACAAACCCAAGGCCCCCGCAAATCAGCAGGAACATAAAAAATCGACGAATCATGGCTGGAAACAGAAACAGCGAAAATCAGATAGTTCCATGGCCGGGATGAATCCAGTCGATACCTCAAACGGTGGCCGCACGAGCCAGTTCTTCACACTTGCGCAAATCCATCTTGCCGCTGGCCAGCACCGGAATTTCCGAAACACGCAGAACTTTTTTGGGAATCCAAAGCGCTGGTACTCCTCGATCAAGCAGGGCATATCGCAGCTGAATCAATTCTTGATTGTAGGTTTCACCAGCCACCGTGGACAGTAGCACCAGCGCTTCTCCTTTGTCTGGATCCGGCACTCCGACCACCGCGATTTTTCGTTGATCTTCGCCTTCAAGACCGAGGGCCCGGTTAATGTGTTCTTCGACCGCTTCATGCGGGACCATTTCTCCACCGATTTTAGAAAAGCGGGAGAGGCGGCCTTCGATGAAGAGGAACCCGTCTTGATCGAGCCGCCCCAGATCTCCTGTGCGCAACCATCCGTCGCGCAGAACTTCTTCGGTGCGCCGCGGCTGGTTGAGGTAGCCAGAAAACACATTGGCGCCTTTGAACCAAATAATCCCCTGTTGATCCAAGCGCAGGGGTGCTTCCGTCAACGCATCCGTAATGCGAACGGCGAGGCCCGGAAGCAGCTGCCCCACCGAACCGGGACGATGACTGGGCAGCACTTCGCGGCCGTCAGCCGGCTCGGCCAAAGTCGGCAAATTAACATTACTCGCCGGCGACGTTTCGGTCAGGCCATACCCTTCCATCACGTCTTTGCCAAAGGTTTGCTTGAACGCAGCTGCCAAGCTGGACGGCAGCTTCTCCGCGCCGGTCACAATCAAGCTGAGCGATTCCAACTGCTCGCGCTTCGCCTTGCGCAAATAACCTCTTAAAAACGTCGGAGTGGTCAGGAGCAGGGAAATCCGGTGCTTCTCAATCAAACCAGCCAGCTTCGGCACGTCCAGCGGCGAAGGATACGTCACCAGCCCAATGCCATCCAACAGCACCCACAACAATGTAACGGTGACGCCAAAACTGTGAAACAACGGCAAACACCCCAACGCCTTGTCCCCCGGCCCCAGACCGATCCGTAACCCGAACTGCGTGACGTTCGCCAGCAGGTTGCGATGACTCAACACCACCCCCTTCGGCTCGCCAGAACTCCCGCTCGTAAACAACAACATAGCCTCCGCCTCACCCCCATGCTCCGGCAACCCCAACAATGATCCCAGCACCGCCGGCGGTAAAAACCGCGCCAACAACCCCCACTTGATCGCCGAAAACTTCAGCTCCGGCATGACGCGCTCAATCAAAATAAGCTGGCGCATCGGAAACCATGGAAATTCCTGCATCTTTCGAACCACCAAGTCGACCGTCAAAATGCGATCAATGCCGCTCTGCCGCATCGCACTCTCAATGGCCGCCTTGCCCGCCGTAAAATTGAGATTCACCGGAATCCGACCCGCCAACACCACCGCCAGATTGGCGATCATAGCAGCCTTGCCCGGCGGCAACACAATACCAATGCGCGGAGCATTCGTTTCTTTCTTAATATACTGACTCAACGCCAATGCCGCCGCCAAGACTTTGTCATACGTCAATTCACTGCCGTCCATGCCATCGATCACCGAGGCCCGCGTCCCACAACGCTTGATGCCCCGCAGCAACGCCTGCCCTAAATGACCATTCCACGCCGCCCGGCCCGAAAATACCTCTTCCCCCACACGTAACAACCCGTCCCACAACGCCATCACATCCAATGCCCCCGGCTGAATCACCGCCCCGGGCAACAACACCGAGTCCGGCCCCGGAAGGTCGCGATCACAAGGCAATCCGTCAACCACCGGCCGGTCCACCGCCAACGGCACCAAAGGCAACCCCAGCTCCACCAACCCCTCCATCGTAGCCCGCGAAAGATCCGCCAATCCGCCCGGCCACGCCTCCACCGCCGACGGCACAAAAAGTACCAGCCCGTGACGCGCCACCGCCTGCCGCACCGCCTCCACCGCCCCCGCCACCAAATCTGCCGTACCAAAACGAGCCACCACCCGCCCAGCCAAAGACCGCTCCAACTCCGCCGCCTCATCCGCATTCAGCCGAGTCGGCACAATAACCGCCCCACCCGTAGGGAACCGCTCGCGATGAAGAACCTGGATACCTTTCATAATCACAAAAAAAAGTCTGGCACACCCCCGTCAGAAAAAAGAGGAAGCCTGAATCATGAGCGTGTGCAGCGCCGCTTGCAACAGCAAGCACAAACCCCGGCCACCCCCACCTCCCACCCTCAATCCGTCCAGTTTTTCCATGGAAATCCAGCGATGGCAAAAATTCACCAGCACGCACGTCAATCATGCGCATGCTTCCCCCGGGCCTCCAGGCCCCGGCCACCCACTCGTCCGGCCGCCACCCGCACGCTCACGCCATACCCGCACTCCACTCCATGCCGCTCTGGGACACCGCCAATCCACAACTCAAAAACCTCGTCGCTTACGAACCAGGCAAACCCATCGACGAGGTCGCCCGCGAACTCGGTCTCGATCCCTCGGAAATCGTTAAACTCGCCTCCAACGAAAACCCGCTCGGTCCGTCACCCAAAGCGAAGGTCGCCATGGCCGCCGCCATGGACCAAGCTCACATCTACCCCGACGGCGGCGGCTACCGCCTGCGCCATGCCATCGCCGAAAAATTCGGCATGAACATGAAAAATGTCATTCTAGGCAATGGCAGCAATGAAATTATCGAACTGATCGGCCACGCCTTCCTCCGACCAGGCGACGAGGTCGTCACCGCCCAACACGCCTTTGTCGTTTACAAATTGATGGCCACCCTGTTCGGCGCCACCACCATCGAGGTGCCGGACCCCGGATTCCAGCACGACCTCGAGGCCATGGCCGCCGCCATCACCCCTCGGACTAAGGAAATCTTCGTCGCCAATCCCAACAACCCCAGCGGCACTCTGGTCGATCAAGCCGCACTCGACCGGTTCATCGATGCCGTTCCTGAACGCGTGATTGTGATTTTCGACGAAGCCTACCACGAGTTCCTCGAAAAACCGGTCGACGTCCTGAAATATATCCGTGAAGGCCGACCCAATGTCGTCGCCCTGCGCACGTTTTCCAAAATCCAAGGACTGGCCGCCCTGCGCATCGGCTACGGCCTCGGTAGCGAGGAAATCATCTCCATCCTCCAAAAAACACGCCAGCCATTCAACGTCAACGCCATCGCCCAAGCCGGGGCCTTGGCCGGCCTCGAGGACGCCGACCACCAAGAAAAAACTCGCCTGCTCACCTGGGCCGGACGCGACTACCTGCAAAACGCCTTCACCGAACGGAAAATGGAATTCGTCCCGACCTTCGCCAACTTCATCATGGTCAAAGTCGGACACGGCACGTCCCTCTTTCAAGCCATGCTCAAAAAAGGCGTGATCATTCGCGACATGACCAGCTACAACCTGCCCGCCTGGATCCGCGTCAGCATCGGCACCCAGTCGGAAAATGAAAAATTCGTCCAAGTCCTTGACGAATGCCTCGGGCATTGAGCACTCTGACTCCAGTGACCTCAGACCGGCCGCCCCCAAGCGGCCGCGAAAGCGCCCGGCCACGCCGGCCGCTTTTCTCCATCAAAACCCACTCCCTCCCGCACCCCAACACCCCCACATGAATCCCCGGTCCACTCGACACCCTGCCCGCTCCCTGCTCCGGTCACCCGTCCCGCAGGCCCTCTGGGTCCTCTGCTGGGCCGGAATAACCAGCCCCCGCGCCCACGCCGCCGACCCGGTGAGTGAACGCCTCTCCTCCGCTCTGAGCTTTCACGCGTCCTTCGACAACGGACCAGACGCCCGCGTGGCCCGCGGCGATCGCACGCTCTACCACGCCGCCTCCATCGAAACCCGAAACCAACCGGTCGCCGGCCTGCCCGCCACCGGCGAGGTCACTCTGCAGCCGGCCGTCGGCCGCCCCGGCCAAGTCCTCCAATTTACCAAAGCCAAAGCACCGCTCATGCTTTTTAAGGCAGACCGGAACTTCCCCACCCCTCGTCCCGAATGGGCCGGCACCATCTCGCTGTGGATGAGCCTTGATCCCGCCGCCGATCTCGACCCAGGATTCTGCGACCCCATTCAACTCACCTCCAAAAAATGGGACGACGCCGCCCTGTTTTTAGAATTTGAAAAACGCGCCGACGGCGTCCCGTTCCGCCTCGGCGTCTACGCCGACACCGCCGTATGGAATCCACTCGGTAGAAAATGGGAGGAAATTCCAGCCCCGGAAAAACCGCTCATCACCCTCACCAAAACACCCTTCAGCCGGTCCCGATGGACCCACGCCGCCTTCGTCATCGAACACTTTAACACCGGAACAGCCAACGGCCGGGCTCAGCTTTTTATCGATGGCAAAGACGCCGGCACCATCAGCCCACGCCAGCAAACATTCACCTGGGACCCAGCCCAGTCAGTCATCATGCTGGGCGTCGGATACGTCGGATTAATGGACGACCTCGCCCTCTTCGACCGCGCCCTCACCCCCGCTGAAATCAGCCACTTGTTCACCCTCAAAGACGGCCTGCGCACCCTGACCCCACAACCATGAAACGTCGTCGATTTCTCAAATCCTCCGGGCTCGCTGGCAGCTCACTGCTCATCCTTCCCTCGTCCGGACTCTACGGACAGGAACGGAAGTCCGCGCGCACTCTGCAAGTCGGCTTCATCGGCATGGGCGGACAAATCCAAGGGCACGTCAGCCAGATCGCAGAACTCGGCCACCACGTCGCCGCCCTGTGCGACGTGGATGCCCAGCAGCTCACCAAAAGCCAGCAACGCCACGGCGCCGCCACCGCCAAAGCCTCGTGCTACGAAGATTATCGGCTGCTCCTCGAAAAAGAAAAATCTCTCGACGCCGTCGTCATCGCCACTCCCGACCACTGGCACGCCGCCATCTGCCACGCCGCCATGCAGGCCGGCCGCCACGTCTATTGCGAAAAACCGCTGACCCACACCATCGCCGAAGCCCGCGCCTTGCGGGAAGCATCCAAGGCGTCCCCACTTGTCACCCAAACCGGCAATCAAGGCAGCGCTTCCCCCATGCTGCGCCGCAGCATGGAATTGCTCTCCACCGGCATGTTCGGCACCATCACCGACATCCACGTCTGGCACCCAGTGCACGGCTGGCCTCATGGCGTCGACCGCCCAGCGGAATCCGAGCCGGTACCGTCCGGGCTCAACTGGGATTTCTGGCTAGGGCCCGCTCCGGAACGTCCCTATGCCGCCGGCATTTACCACCCAGCCCAATGGCGCGGATGGTACGACTTTGGCAATGGCTCGCTCGGCGATTTCTGCTGTCATGGATTCAACCTGCCAGTGCGCGCCCTGCAGCTCGATTATCCTACTTTCATCGAATCCACCGGTCGCGGCCTCGGCCATGAAAGTTTTGCCGGGGCCTGCACCGTGCGGTATCATTTTCCAGCACGTGGCGACCGCGGTCCAGTGCGCCTGACGTTTTATACCGGCGGCGACGTCCCACCCGAAGAAGTGACAGCCAACCTGCGCGCCTCCGTCGGCACCCTGCCGCAAACGGGATGCCTCATCGTCGGCAGTGAGGGCGAGTTGCAATGCGGCCTGTGGAACTCCGACTGCACTCTCAAACTCAAGGGAGATAAAAAATTCCTCGGGCCAGAAAACCACCCCGAAGCCCGAGCCGTTCCCCAGTCGCTGCCACGCGTCCAAAGCCACCTCCACGAATGGGTCGACGCCTGCCTCGGAGGACCTCCCGTCTTCTCCAATTTCGACGCCGGCGGCCACCTCACCGAAATCGGACTGGCCGGCATCGTCGCTCTCCGCCTGCAGAAAAATATCAAATGGGATGGCCCCAACATGCAAGCCCCCGGCACGCCAGAAGCCGACCGCTTCATCCGCAAAGAAAACCGGACCGCCTACCTCTAACTCCCTTCTCTTTCGCAACGCTCCAGACCCTCCCCCGTACGCCCCATTCCGATGATGATCAATCTCCGCCCGCACCCTGTCCTGCGCGCCGCCGCCGCCAGCCTCGCCAGCCTCGCGCTCAGCAGCACCTTGATGGCCCAGTCCGTCGTCATCAATGAGGTCCATTATGACCCGTTCACCAATGCCCGGCCGTCAGAATTCATCGAACTCCACAACCCGGGCGGTCAAGCCGTCGACCTCAGCGGATGGCGCCTCAGCCGCGCCGTCGATTTCGTTTTCCCCGCTGGCACCACCCTGCCCAGCAACGGAATGGCGGTCGTCACCAGAGACCTCGCTGCCTTTCAAGCCGACTTTAAATCCACCGCCCTCGGGCCGTGGACCGGAAGCCTGAGCAATTCCGGAGAAGTCATCGAGCTCCGGGACGGTTTAGGACAACTCGTTGACGATGTGGAATATGGAGCTGGTTTTCCATGGCCTACGCACGCGGCCGGAGGCGGGTCATCCATGGAATTGATCCACCCCGGACTGGACAACAACCTCGGCGGTTCATGGCGCAGCTCACCAGGCCCCGGCTCGGCCAGCAACTCAATCACGCTGATCAAACCCGGAGACGCAGGCTGGGCATTTCGCCCGGGCACCAGCGAAGCCTCCGACCCGATCACGGCCTGGCGACAACCAGACTTCATTCAGGATCTATCGTGGTCATCCGTGACCATGCCTCTCGGTTACGGCGACCCTAACATAAAGACCGACTTGCTCTCACCGCCATGGAATGAGCCGCCCATGCAGTTGAATTACATTTCCGTCTTTTTGCGAAAATCATTCGTCATCCCAGGCGCCACCCTACCCACCCAACTGCGCATCCGCGTCAGCGTAGACGACGGCTGCATCGTCTGGATCAATGGCATGCTCGCAGGACGCGCCAACATCTCCGGGGTCGACGAAAAACCCTACAACGCCGGCATGCTCGATCCCGCCGGCCTGCCGCCCGGCGCCACCAGCCACGAAGCCGTTACCGCCGCCGGGCTGCCCGTCTGGCAGGACATGGTCATCAACACCGCCGCGGCCGGCCTCAAAACCGGCGTGAATACCATCGCCATCCACGCATTTAATGAAGCGACCGGCAGCAGTGACTTCAACGTCGATGCCCAAGTCCTCGGCGAATACGCCCCGCTGCCGACGCCGGGCCAGATGAATGCCAATTATTCAACCGAAGCCCCGCCGCAAATACGTCAAGTCGCCCATACCCCCCGCCAGCCCGTGGCCGGAGACCCCGTCATCATCACCGCACGCATCTCCGACCCCGACGGCGTGGCCAGCGCCCACCTGAGCTACCAAATCGTGGAACCAGGCACCTACATCCGGAAAAAAGACCCCGCCTATACCACCAACTGGGTAGAACTGGCCATGGTGGATGATGGCACCGCCGGCGACACCACTAGCGGAGACGGCGTCTTCGCCGCCACCCTGCCGCCCACCGTGCAAGTCAACCGCCGCCTCGTGCGCTACCGGATCACCGCCGCCGATAAACGCAATCAATCAGTCCAAACACCCTACGCCGACGACGCGAGCCCGAATTTTGCCTACTTCTGCTACAATGGTATCCCATCATGGGCAGGCGCCTTCCGCCCAGGAGCCGCCGGTCAGCCCGGCGTCGTCCAACAGTTTCCCGAAAACTTGATGCGACAACGCCCTGCCTACCACCTCGTCGCCAATCAAACCGACGTCACCAATAGCCAGTACTCAAGCAGTCAAGACACCATCCGCATGCAAGGGACGTTCATCTACGAAGATCAAGTCCTCGATCACATCACATTTCACAATCGCGGCGAGTTCTCGACCTACGTCTCGGGTAAAAATAAGTGGCGCATGCACTTCAACCGCACCCGGGAATTGCAACCCAAAGACGACTGGGGCCGGCCCTACAAGGAAACCTGGGGCGACCTGAATCTAAATGGCGGCTCCGCCCCGTGGATCGCCGCCAACCGAGGGATGGCCGGCCTCGAGGAACGCCTGTCATTCCGCCTCTACGAACTGGCCGGCGTTCCGTCATCCAAAACCCACTCCGCAAGCTTGCGCATCATCGACAACGCCGTCGAGGCCGCCGATCCCGCCGCCGTCAACATCACGGACCCATCACTCGGCGCAGGACGCGCCTACGCCGGTCAGTACTCCGGCGATTTCTGGGGGCAATACACCGCCATCGAAAGCCCCGACGGTTCGTTCCTCAATGAACGCGGGCTCGCCGATGGCAATATGTACAAAATTGAACAAGGCGGCACCGGCACCGGTGACAAAAAAAATCAAGCCATCGGCCAACCCGCCACCGTCGCCGATTGGACAGATTTTTCCACCAAGTCAGGCCGAACCCAGCCGGAATCATGGTGGCGGGAAAACCTCGATGTGCAGGCGTATTACGGGTTTCGCGCCGTCAGCCGCATCGTGGGCAATGTCGATATGCGCGACGGATGGAATCACTACTTCTACCACGCACCCGTCGGCGGATGGAAACCGATCCCCTGGGACCTCGATATGATGTTCGTCGGCCGCCGCCACCAGAGCGCCAGCGGCGCCATCACCCAAGACCGATGCATCACCATCCCCGCACTCGACATCGAAAAACGCAACCGCAGCCGTGAATTACTCGACTTGCTCGTGGCCGACCGCACACCCGCCGGCGGACAGATCGGACAACTCGTGGATGAATTCGTCCAGCTGATTAATCCCCCAGATCAACCGCAAACGTGGGCCGATATCGATGCCGCCATGTGGAATTTCCACCCCCGCACCGCCGGCTCACCGTCGACCCCGCCCTCGACCGCCTCCGACAGCAATCATAAAGGTAACTTCTATTACAGCAAATTCACCTTCAATGCCGCTGGCGGCGCTTATACCCGCTGGCTCCGCCGCCCAGACTTCACCGGCACTGCCGAGTATGAAGATTTCATGAAGTACCTGCTCGACTACATGACCGACACGTACACCGGCGCCACCGCCTGGGCCGTGAACAATGGAAATCAGCTGGGTTACGGTTACGAATACCTCAAGCTTGAAGCCCGTGACCCGGCCATTCCCGAGCGTCCCATCATCACCTACGCCGGCCAACCAGCCTTCCCCGCCAATGGCCTACGCTTCCAGTCGTCCGCCTTCGCGGACCCTCAAGGAGTAGAGACTTTCGGAGCACTGCAGTGGCGCCTCGCCGACATCACCGCTCCCGGCCTCGCCGGATTCGAGGCCGGCACTCCTCGAAACTACGAGGTCGAACCAGACTGGACATCGCCAGAAATCACGACGTTTGCCAACGAAATCACCATACCCGCCTCGGCCACCTATCCCGGACGCACCTACCGCGCCCGCGTTCGCCATCGCGACACCACCGGTCGATGGAGCCATTGGTCATTGCCAGTCCAATATGTCGCCACCGCCCCGGACGTGACAGTCTATAAGAACAGCTTGGTCATCTCCGAAATCATGTACCACCCGGTTCCAGCCACCCAGGCCGAAATCACAATGGGTTTCACCGACGATGATTTCGAATTCGTGGAAATCTTCAACACCGCCGCCACTCCCATCGACCTGACAGACGTCCGCTTCACCAAAGGCATCGACTTTAACTTTACCCCCGGCACTCAGCTCGCTCCCGGCGCCTACCTGCTCGTCGTGCGCAACGTGGCTGGCTTTACCCACCGCTACGGATCCAACCACCCCGTCGCCGGTAGCTACGGCCCAGACCAGCTCCGGAATTCCGGCGAGGAAATCAAACTTTCTTACGGCGCCGGCACAACCATCCATAGTCTCAGCTACCTCGACTCCACCCCGTGGCCGACAGCCGCCGATGGCACCGGGCCAAGCTTGCAGTTGGTCACCCCCGAATCACGTCCAGATCACTCGCTGCCACAAAACTGGCAAGCCAGCACGGCCGCCCAAGGGTCACCCGGCGGGCCCGATCAGGCCAGCGGCACCCTGACCTTCGCCGCCTGGGCCGCCAGTCTCGGCCTCCCCGCCGATCCCAAAGCCGATACCGACAACGACGGCTCGTCTAACAAACTCGAATACGCCCTCGCCACCGATCCGAAAAATCCGCTCTCCTTCCCGTCGCCCACCGCCGCCACCGAAGATATCGAGGTCAACGGCACCACCAGCCTCTACGCCACCCTCCGCTTTCTTCGCCGCACAGATACCGCCGACACCCAACCCGTCGCCGAATTCTCCACCCAGCTCGGATCATGGACAGCCGCCGGTGCCCTCGTCCGCTCGGAACCCGTCGCCCCCGGCACCGCCCAAGAAACATGGCGCACCGCCAGTCCCGTCACTTCGCAATCAGCCGGCTTCGGCCGCGTCCGCGTCCCGTAACCGTAAACCCTCTCGCCCTCCCCACGCCCGAACGCCGCTGGCCCCAAAGCCGCCAGCACACGCTACCAGCCGCACCACACGCCGGAACCCCACCCCCCCGTAAACCACTCCAGAACCAACAGGCTGGCCACCGCCCCCCTGCTGTGCTTCACCCGCCACCATGCTTCGTCATTTTATTCTCGGCACTGCCGGTCACATCGACCATGGCAAAAGCACGCTGGTGCGTGTTCTGACCGGCACCGACCCCGACCGGTTACCAGAAGAGCGGCAGCGCGGCATGACGATCGAACTCGGTTTCGCCCATTTTGAAATCGTCGATCCTGAGGAGAACGACCTGCGTTTGAGTCTGGGTGTAGTGGATGTACCGGGTCATGCCGATTTTGTCCGCAACATGGTGTCCGGGGTCGCGGCCCTTGATGTCGCCCTTTTTATCGTAGCGGCCGATGACGGATGGATGCCGCAATCTGAAGAACACCTGCAGATTCTCAGTTATCTGGGCGTGACACGAGCCGTCATCGCCCTGACCAAGGCCGACCTCGCAGAAGACCTAGGATTCGCCGTGGAAATGCTCCGCGAGGAGGTGCGGGGCAGTTTTCTGGAACAGGCCCCCATCGTGCCGGTGGCCGCCCTGCAGGGGCGAGGCTTGGAGGAACTGCGGGCCGCTCTGGCCAGCGTGCTTCGCCATGCCCCACCCCCGCTCGATATCGGAAAACCGCGACTGCATGTGGACCGGGCATTTTCTCCGGTGGGCGTAGGCACCGTGGTCACGGGCACGCTGATCGGCGGAGCGCTCGCCGGCGGAGCCGAAGCCGTCATCCAACCGCAAGGCCTGAAGACTCACCTGCGCTCGGTTCAGTCGCATGGTTCCGTCAAAGATCACGCCCGCCCAGGCATGCGCACGGCCCTCAACCTCACCGATATCCCGCTGGCCACCAGAGATAAAAAACACGGTATCACGCGCGGTAATACGGTCACCGTAGCCCGACTCGGTAACCCCGGGTTAGCCGTCGACGTAAAACTGGAAAAATCCCTGCGCCCCGTGCCCGGCCAACCAGGATTCACCCGCCCTCTCCGCACCGGTCAGAAAATCCACCTTCACCACGGATCCGCCAGCTACGAGGCCCGCCTCCACCTGCTAGGCACTCGCGCCATCGCCCCCGGTGATACCGCCATCGCCGAAGTCCGCTTCACCTCCCCCGTCCACACGCTGGCCGGCGACCGCTTCGTGCTGCGCGACTGGTCGAAACAATTTACCATCGGCGGCGGCATCGTGTTGGAAGCCGCCGCCGTCTCGTCACGCTTCCGCAAACCAGCCCAGCGAGCCTTCCTCGCCGCACGCGCCGCCGCCCCCGACGACGCCGCCGCGGCCCTCACCGCCGTGCTGGTCCGCGATCGCGCCGTCCCCCGCGAAGGCGTGCTCCACCAATCCAACTTCAGCGAAGCCGAAGTACGCAAAGCCGTCGAAGGAATGGTCAAAGCCAAAAGCGCCCTGATCGAGGCGGGCTGGCTACTGGAAATGACCTGGTGGACGGAAATCGTCGCGATGGCGGCCCAAGCCATCGAATCCCACCACGCCAGCCACCCGGAAACCGCGGGCCTCCCAGTCAGCGCGCTGCGCGCCCATCTGCGACGCCACCTGCCCAAAACCCGACTCTTCGATACCCTGCTCACTCACCTCGGACGGCATGGTTTCACCCAAGAAGGAGACGCCCTGAAAAAGGCAGCCCATCAAGCGGTACTCCCACCAGCCATGGCCGAAGCCGGCCGCCGCCTGCTCGCCGCCCTGCAAGCAAGTCCGCTGGATCCCCCCAATCCCAAGGAACTCGCCCCCACCCCCAATGACCAGAAAGCGCTGAAATTTCTCATCCAAGCCGGTGATGCCGTCGCCCTCGATGAAAAAGCCGTCATGGCTCGCGATGCCTACGAATCTCTCCGCACCGCCATCATGACCAGCCTGAAATCACGCGGCCAAGCCACCGCCAGCGAACTGCGCGAAGACACCCAAACCACCCGCCGCTTTCTCATTCCCCTCTTGGAAAAACTCGATCGCGAAGGCGTCACCCGCCGCCAAGGCGATTACCGCACGCTTCGCTAAACGGGCCTCCGCACAGCAGACATCTCAGCCCGCCGCTGCCGCCGGAACGCACGGAGCCAATACGCCGCACTCGCGAGCGGATTGACGGGCGCTCGGAAATCCCTCAAGCTGCAAAAATGAAATATCCCTCGATTTTATGGGCCGTGCTGACGGGCTGGCTGGCGTTGCCAGTCGCCAGAGGCGAAGCCGGCGTGGTGCCGGGCACGGCCGAAACAATCAAGACCGGCGCCATCACCGATGGATTTCCGGATTTCATCGGTCCAGGATTCATGAACGGGGCCGTGACCGGCACTCTCAAAGCCGCCAACCTCAATGGCGCCACCTCGACTCTGTCCCCGCCCGCCGCCGGCCTGATCGCAGTGGAAGCCACCACCACCGCCGGACTACCATGGCTCGCTGTTTCCAGCGGTGCGCAGCTTCCGTCGACCGCCAATTCCGGAACCACCATCAACTTCACCGGTCCAGCTGACCAAGCCGCCCGCGACCGCATCGCCAATACCGGATTCCATGGTACTAACGAATGGTCGCTGCAACTAACCACCCTCATCCCAGGCGCCACCTACAGAGTGCAGCTGCTGACCGTCGATGGCTTCGCCGCTCCCCCAGGACGGAATTTCGACATCCTCGTCGATGGCGTGCTCGTCTTCGACAATTTTAATCCTCCGGGACTCGGACAAGACCCGTTCTCCGGCATTGCCCAGTTCGATGCCATCGCCGCCGCCGACGGACGGCTCACCATCAGCACCGCCGCCGGCACCACCGCCGTCTCGGCCGACGCCAATCCCTACCTCTGCGCCTTGGCCGTCACCCAGATCACGACCGACCCGAGACCGCCGGTCGTCAGCCGTCAGCCGTCAGCCGTCAGCCGCGGCGCTGGAGATCCCGCCACCGTCAGCGTGATGGCCGCTGGTAGCACCCCGCTGGCCTACCAGTGGCTGCACAACGGACTCCCCATCGCCGGAGCCACGTCAGCCGCACTCGACTTCCCCGCCCTCACTCTCGAAAACGCCGGGGCCTACCAGTGCCGCGTGACCAATGCCTTCGGCGAAATCTTATCCGATCCCGCCGCGATCAACGTGTTTGCCCAGCCTGCAGGTCTGCTCTCGCAAGTGCGCGGGTGGTGGCGGTTCGACGAGACGGCGGGTGAAAGCGCCACCGACGCCTCCGCGTATGGCAACCATGGGACACTTGTCAATTTCCCTCCCTCCGGCCAATGGGTCGCTGGCCGAACCGGCGGCGCCTTGCAATTTGGCGGTCCCGCCGGCCGCGACTTTGTCCGGGTCCCGCAATATCTGATCCCTCGCCGCACCATGACGGTTTCGGCGTGGGTCTGGGCCGACTCCCGCCCCGCTTGGGCTAGCATCGCCAAAACGTGGCTGCACACGGGCGCCTCCAGCTTCCGCTTCGGCCTGCAAGAAGCCACCGGCAGCCTGAGCACGTTCCTGCAAACCACTCCCGGCACCCAAATTACCAGCCGTGAAACCGGCCAGCTGCCAACCGGCAGCTGGCAACATGTCGCCTTTACCGCCGACGGTTCCACCCTGCGGATCTTCCGAAATGGCTCGCTGACCAGCACCCAACCGTACTCCGGCGCTCTCGCTTCCTCCGATCTAGGACCGCTCGGCATCGGCGCCCGCCTCAATGCCGCCGGCACCGAAGTCAACCCGGGCACCCCAGGCTACTGGCACGGGAAAATCGATGACCTCGCCATCTGGTCCCGCGCCCTGAATCCCGCCGAGATCAGCGCTATCCACCAAGGGGGCCTGACAGGGCTCAGCCTGGCCGAAATCGATACCACCCCACCCGCCGGCGGCGTGGTCATCAGCGAATTCATGGCCTCCAATGTCGGCCTGCTCGATGATGAGGAAGGCGATTCTCCCGACTGGATTGAAATTTACAATGGCACTGACGCCTCAGTCAATCTGGGAGGATGGCGACTGACGGACATGCCCGACCAGCCATCCAAATGGACGTTCCCCTCCACCGTGCTGCCAGCGCGCTCGTTCCTCATTGTCTTCGCCTCCGGGAAAAACAAATCCACACCCGGCCAGCCGCTGCATACCAACTTCAAACTCTCCACCACCGGAGAACCGCTGGCCCTGCTCCAGCCAGACGGATCCGTCGCCTGCGCCTTCACTCCAGCCTATCCCCCGCAGGTCGCCAATATCTCGTGCGGCCTGCAAAGCCCGGACCTCGCGTCCGCCCCGGCCGGTAGCCCAGCGTTTAACGCACTCGTCCGATACTACCCAGTGCCTTCACCTGGATACACCAATGCCCCCGGCGAGCCCGCCACCGGTCCGCGCGTGACCGAACTGACCCACGCCCCAGCCATCGCCAGCGATGAAGATCCGCTCGTCGTCTCCGCACAAATCGACCCCACCCTCGCCCCCATCACCACAGCCACTGTCACCTACCGAGTCAACTTCGGCCCGGAAACCACCGTCGCCATGGAGGCCGGTGGCCAGAACATCTGGTCCGCCTCCATCCCCGCCGCCGCCGCCGCTCCCGGCCAGCTCGTGCGATACGCCGTAAATGCCAGCGACACCGAAGGACGAACCACCCGGTGGCCGCCACGGTTTATTCCCGCCACCCAGCCACACTTCCAAGGAACCATCGTGGCCGATCCCGCCATTACCACCCCGCTGCCAGTCGTCCACTGGTTCGTCCAGTCGCGGGGCGCCGCCGAAACCGCCACCGGTACTCGCTGCTCGCTCTTCTACGACGGTGCTTTGTACGACAACATCTTCGTTCGTATCCGCGGTAACACCTCCATCAACTGGCCGAAAAAAAGTTATAAACTCGAGTTCAACAAAGACGCCCCGTTCGTCTACCGCCGCGATGCCCCCGCCGTCAGTGAAATCGACATCAATACCACCTACACCGACAAAAGTTATGTCCGCGCCGCCATGGCCGGTAGCTTCATGAACGCCGCTGGATTGCCCACCGTCGATATCTTCCACACCCACGTCCGGCAAAATGGCAATTTCTACAGCCTCGCCCTCATGACCGAAAATCCCGATCGCGACCACCTGCGGCGCGTCGGCCTCGACCCCGACGGCGCCTACTATAAAGGCGCCGGTGGAGCCACCCTCGACTCGACCGCGGGCTATGAAAAAAAATCACGGGACCACGAAGGCACCGCCGATTTGCAGGCCCTCGTCACCGGCGTGGCCATGACCGGAAGCAATCTCGAACGCTTTGTCTTCGATCACGTCGATGTGCCGTCCATGGTCAATTACATGGCCTGCATGGCCATCACCCAAGACATCGACGGCAGTGACAAAAATCACTTTCTCTACCGCGATACGCAGGGCACTCGCGAATGGCGGATGCTGCCGTGGGACATCGACCTCACCTTCGGTCCAAATGCCCTCAATACCGACACCATCGTTTACAATCAACAATCCGCCAACGCACCCCCCAATACCAGCCACCCGTTCATCGGCGCCCGGCCGTACCTGCTCCACGACGGCAAATACATGCGCCTTCTCGAAGCCATCGTCAAAACCCCGCGGGCACGACGCATGCTCCTCCGCCGCGTGCGCACCCTGAACGACGAGTTCCTCGCCGCCTCGTATTTTCAAAATCGCATCGATACCTTGGTGCCACTCCTCGCCGCCGATGTCGTCGCCGACAAAGCGCGCTGGGTTGGCAATACCCACTTTCCCGGAACCACGTACTCTCTGGTCCAGGCCACCAATCGCATCAAAACCGAATACCTAGCCCGGCGCCCCACCTACTTGACCGGCACCACCATCGCCGGCGTCACCACCACCAACCCCGCCGCCCAGCCCGCCGACGCCGTCATCACCTTCGGCCCAGCCGCCATTAACCCCCAAACCACTCAAGAAGAAGAATACATCCGCCTCGACAACCCCAACACTTTCGACGTCGACGTCAGCCAATGGACCGTCGAGGGCGAGATCACCTGGACCCTGAAACCAGGTACCGTTATCGAAGCCGGGGGCTCGCTCTTCCTGACCCCAAATGCCGCCGCCTTTCGCACCCGCACCACCAGCCCAAAAGGAGGTGAAGCCCTCCAAGTGCAGGGGAATTACCGGGGACAACTTAGCGCGCGCGGAGGGTCGCTCACACTGCGCCGCGCCGGTACCCAAACTATCGCCGCCACCACCACCTACCCAGGCACCCCCAGCCCCGCCCAACAATGGCTGCGCATCAGCGAAATAATGTATCACCCCACAAATCAATCAGACGCGGAATACATCGAGTTCGTCAACACCGGCCCAGTCACCCTCGACCTCGCCGGCATCGCCATGATCAACGGCGTCGAATTCAACTTCTCCCGCAGCACCCTCACCTCGCTCGCACCCGGCGGCCGCACCCTCATCGTCAAAAATGCCGACGCCATGACCGCCGCCTACGGCCCCAACTTACCCATCGCCGGCACCTTCCTCGGCAGCCTGAATAATGACGGCGAACGTCTCCAGTTGGTCGATGCCACCGGCGAAAATATCCTCGACTTCACATTCAGTCCACTCTGGCAGCCAGCCACCGCCGGCCAAGGATTCGCCCTGACCCACATCAATCCCACCGCCTCCCACCGCGCCTGGGATGACCCCGCCTACTGGCAACCCAGCAAAAAAATCGATGGCACCCCAGGACAAGAGGATCCAGCGGCCTTCGACACCGACGGCGACGGCCAGTTGGATCAAGTCGAAGGCATGGGTGGCAGCGACGCACGATCGCCCACCTCACGCTTCGAGGTACGGCTGATCAGCCAGCTCCCCGATGGCTCGGTGCAATTGCTCTTTCCCGCCGCCGCGGGCCGGGCCTATGAACTTCAGCAAAGCGTCGACGCCGTCACGTGGCAGCCCTCCCGCCAGCTCACCGCCAGCCCAACGGCCTACGAGGCCGTGATCATCCTGCCGCCACTTCCGGCCAGTGGACCGTTTTTCCGCGTCACCACCCGCGGATCATCTCAATAATTTCGCCCCGCAACCCGATTCACAAAATCAGTGTATGCCTCCGTCAAATGCCACCGGAGCGGTTATGCACTTGCGCCACGGCGCACATTCGCTAAACCCCTGCCCCCTGCATGAGAACCCGCCAGCTTGAGCGCCGCAAGAAGTTGATCGCCTGGACATGCTCCTCGGTGGGATGGATCAGCACCGTCCTCTACTGGATGGACGCCCTGCACACCAACTCCCTGCCCGGCCAGCTCGCCGGCGGATACCCCGTCGACCTCGCCGGACTCCTACTCCTCATGGTGGCCGTCGTGGGCGTAGTGGCCGCGTTGCCCGATGACCGCGAAGACGTCAATGAACGCCACCTCTGGACCATGGTCCTCTGGTGCCTGGGACCATGCGTACTGCTCAGCTGGTTGTTTTTTTCTCCCATTGGATGGTTTCAATAATCAGGCATAGTGCCCCCCATGATGAATGCCCTCTGCGTCCACGCCTTCGGCGGGCCGGATGCCCTCCAGTTAACCCAATCTCCGATCCCCTCCCCGGGCCCGGGTGAAGTACGGCTGAAAGTCGAAGCCGTGGGCATCAACCCGGTGGAAACTTACCAGCGCGCCGGCTCCATCCCCTCGCTGCCTCTCCCCTGGACGCCCGGCACAGATGCCGCCGGCACCATCGATGCCGTAGGCCCCGGGGTCGAGGGGTGGCGACCGGGCGACCGCGCCTACACGTCGGCCACCATCACCGGCGCCTACGCCGAATGGACGGTGGCCGCGGCCGCCACCACCCACCCGCTCCCCGCCGGCCTAACCGCCGCCGAGGGCGCAGCCATCGGCATCCCCTACGCCACCGCCTGGCGCGCCCTCGTCCAACGTGCCTCCGCCCAGCCGGGCGAATGGGTACTCATCCACGGCGCCAGTGGCGGCGTCGGCCTCGCCGCCGTCCAGATCGCCCGCCACCTCGGCCTCCGAACCATCGGCACCGCCGGCACCCCGCGCGGCGCCGAACTGGTGCAAGCCCAAGGCGCCGATCACGTCCTCAACCACAGCCAGCCCGGATACCTCGAGGAAATAACCGCGCTCACCCATGGCACCGGTCCAGCCATCATTCTGGAAATGCTCGCCAACGTGAACCTCGCCCACGACACCCAGCTCATCGCCCCGCGCGGCCGCATCATCGTCATCGGATGCCGCGGCCCCATCGAGATCAACGCCCGCCACCTCATGGTCCGCGAAGCCGACGTGCGCGGCCTACTGCTCTTTAACGCCACCGCCAGCGAACGTCAGGCCATCCATGACGCCCTCGCCCCCGGCCTCGCCACAGGCGCTCTCCGCCCCGTCATCAGCCAGTCGTTCCCCCTCGCCGCCGGCCCCGCCGCCCACACCGCCGTCATGCAACCCGGAGCCGCCGGGAAAATCGTGCTCATTCCCTAATTTCCCCAACACACTCCCACCGCTCTTCCACCCGCTGATCACTACCCACGCCACCCTGCTCCGACGCATCCGGCTGACCGAAACGAGCCTGATCGTCACGTGGTGCTCTCAAGACCATGGGTTGATCAAAACTGTGGCCAAAGGAGCCCTCCGACCGCAAAGCCCGCTGGCCGGTCGGCTCGATCTCTTTCTCAGCGCCGACATCGCGTATACAGCCAGTCGGCGGTCCGACCTGCACTCGCTTCGCGAAACTCACGTCACCCGCCACCGCCTCGGCCTACGCTCCTCTTGGACCCGCGTGCTCGCCGCTTCTTACTTCGTCCAGTTGCTCGAACACGTGGCCGAACCCGCCACCCCCATTCCAGAATTGTCCGCCCTGCTCACTCGCGGCCTCGATTACCTGGAATCCCACGACCCGGACCTGCGCGCCATGCTCCACTTCGAACAGGAACTAGCTCGCCTCCTCGGCCTCCACAACCCCAAGGGCACCCCCGCCATCCAGGCCCTGCGCCAGACGTTCCACCACATCCCGGCCTCTCGAGAAAAACTCCTCGCTTCCTTCAAATCCCCCCCGTCCACGCAACTCCCTCCCACCTCCGAGGTTCATACTCAACTCACTCCCCCCACCAACCACTCACTACCATGAAAATAACAACCATTCCACCGCTGGCCCTCACCGTCATTACCCTCGCCCTGCCTGTTTCCCTGCTCGCCCAAGAAAGCGCCACACCCGCCACGCCCGCTACGCCCGCCACGCCCGCCGCACCCGCCACGCCCGCCACGCCCGCCACGCCCGCCACGCCCGCCACGCCCGCCACGCCCGCCGCACCAGCTACGCCCGCCACGCCCGCTG
>CAJBME010000178.1 GCA_903954065.1 uncultured bacterium | reverse complement strand
GGGCCCGCAGCACCGGCGGCAACGCGCACGACAGGGCCCGCAGCACCGGCGGTACCGGTGAAGGGGAGGAGGGTGGGGGGGGTGGGGGAAAGCGGCGGGTGAAGGGGGGGAGCGGCGGCAGACGAACTCCGGCAGACTGATAAGGATTCCTTGAGCTCCTGCACTTCCATTCTCAAAACACTGATCTCGTCCTGGGTATGCTCCAATTCTCGACGCGCTTGAGACAGATCTTGCTCCGTGTAAATCAAAGCTTCGATGCAATCAAAGTCCTCCCACTCAACGTGGCACGCCCGCTCGTAGTCCCTATCCTTCCGCTCATAGGCGAGATTCTCGGCCACCTCGTTCAGCGCATCCCGCGCCTGAAAAAAAAGCCGCTCAAATGGCGCGCCAGCGCCGTTGATCTCGTAGGTATCATCAAAGGAGGCGCCTTGCAAGTGATGACGTGTGTAATTAGAATTGATTCGCGACATGTTCTCCGCATCTTCGCGCCGGCGCCATACATAATACCCATCCTCCGATGAGTACATAATACTCATCGCCTCTGAACAATGGCGAGATTCTCCGACTGACTCGGCTGACTCGGCTGCCAGACGCTCACGCCCACTGGCATAGGCTTTAACAGCAAGCATATCTGGTGAATTGTCGTAGAGAATTGGATAGTGACGCTTGACCTCATCGTACTCTTCGAATGAGGGTAAACGACTCTTCCCCTCCTGCAAAACAAATCACGTCAGTTTCGTATCAACTAGCATAAGCATCCAGAAAAAGTTAATAAGCACCTTACAGCAGCAGGGGATTGACCTGCTGCCGACTGTAGGCTTGGAGGTCCTGGTCAGCTGTTACTCTTTTCTTCTTGAACAAGTTCTGGAACACTGGGGCCCAGGATTTGAGCAAGTCCCGCAACTCGCTTCTCCAATCGATACCCTTTTCTTCCCATGCAGAGTAAAGCGCAAGATTATCATCAAATACATGTCTCTGATTGCGCCGGAACGTGGCAGAAGCGTCAGTGGCACAAGCCGAGTAGAAGTGGACGAGGGCCATGAACTGCTTGCTAATAGCATACGTTTCAGATGGCGAACCATCCGCCTTTGGGAGCTTGCGAGCAAACAGTGCATCGAACGTATGTCCAGAAGCGGGAGACACATACATATTCATGTTGACGATCTTGGAAACACCATGGAACCACACCCACGCGAACAAAGCGTTGAATTTTGGCATTCCCTTCACAATCACAAAAAATGGTGGTTTTTTCAGACTGTGAATGGGAAACTGAGTTGGATCGATTCGATAAAAATACTCTGTCAAGACACACAACCAAGAACTTTAAAATTTATATATCCCTGATGAACCAACAAAATATGTATGGGGAAAAAAACTTACATAGCATGCTTGAGAACTCGACATTGACTTGTTTTGATCTGGTGGGTGGGCAAAGTGAAAGTGTCTGTTCCGTACCCACAACAACGGGGTGCTCACGATGCAAGATGGGCTTTGTGCCATCCAAACCCACAGCCCGTAGCACTTTCGCGAGAACTGAGTTCTTTGC